>JBJTRR010000726.1:0-2051 GCA_046076185.1 bacterium
CTGTCAGAATCGAGGCTTCCAGCTCTCGCTTGAGCTTGGCTTTCACTTCTTCTGAAACATCAGGAGCCGAAACGACCATATTCATGGCCTGATGCAGCTCGTTCAGGGCGGCTTCCGGATTGTTCTGATTCAGCAGATTTCTGGCGGCCTGCTGCTTCATACGAACTTCAGCGGCGAATTGCTGGTTGGCCACAGCTTCAATCTGCTTGAGATTTTCAATCGTCGCAGCTCGTGGCTGCTCGGCATTAGCCTGGCCTTTGTCAGTATTCGCAGCCGGAGCAGCCGGGGCTTCCTGCTGGGCACGGAAGGCGACCTGACGAACTTCGCCAAGTTCGCTGATTCCAGCCTTGGCATCTGTGTTCTTCGGATCCAGCTTCAGGGCCTGGGTGTAGAAATTGCGGGCATCAGCCGCATAACCCTGAGCCTGAGCCTGGCGACCCAGCTTGATCAGTTGTTCGGAAATACGGGCATCATCAGCGATGGAAATTGATACAAATCCGCTGGAAAAGCCCAGAACGGCCAGAGACAAAACCTTTTTTCGCATTGAAATTCGGGTACGGTTCAGCATGTCGCGAGTCTCCATTTCAGCCTTCGACGACCTTTTGTATTCGGTTGGGTACGAATTCGTTTCCTTCGCGGCGACCATGCCCCTCTAGAACCGACTCTTTCGCGAACGCGAGATTCCACCTTCTGACCGATTTCCCCGGCCATACTCTCATTCCAATATACCACCATTTTCATCAAACGTCGGATCTCTCCGAATAATTTGATTCCAATGATCTTCTAGAACACTCTGGGCAAATTGGGCGAGAGAGATGATCTTCGCAACTTAGGCAAAGTATCGCACAGATTTCTCATTCTGCCAAGAGGTGAAACCTTGCCGACCTGCATAAATCATCCGGAATAATCGTTGAGACTGGATCAGTTTACGCACTTCACCGGCATTTTCCGGTTTACTGGAATATGGTTTGGTCGGGCCACACCCAGTTTCAGTTGCGATTATTCCCAATGTTGTGCCTGTAACTATTATGACGTTCAGGGCAAGCGTCTATTCGAAAAGCCTGAAAATAAATTTTATCGATACTCATGTTAAACTTTACGGCTTTGGCCCAATGCAGTTTCAGCCATCACGCCTTTTTTGATTATTGCAGATCACTTATAATAATAAGGATTGACCGCTCTCGCTTAACTCATGAAATCAGGGCAACTGGCCATGGCGTTCACCAGACCGCGGCAGGGTGGAATTTTATTAAGCCTTGCCCTGACCTGTTTTAACGTCACACAGCTTTATGCTGACAAATATGTGATGAAAACCGGCGAGACTTACATCGGTCATTACGAGCGTGATGGCGTGATCATGGGCGCGTTCGACGGTGTCAAACGCACCATTTTCCGGGCCACTCGTGTTGCCACCCGTGAAGAAGGCGTCGGCCTTGGGGCATGGGAATCATTTAAGCTTGTTCAGCCCAAGAAAAACAACTTCGTTGCCAACCAGATGCCCACCATCCTGAGCAACATGCAGGCCGGCAAATGGGATGAACTGGGCCGCCGCACCCTCAAATACACACTGCCACGCGGCCCCGGCAAAACTTATGACGTGACCCAGGCCCTGATCGAAATCGGGCCCAAGGCCTGTAAGCTCAGGGGCATTGAAACCTATTGGGCGGGCCAGGTTTACACCTCAACCGTGCCCAGGTCGGTCATTGAAGGGCTTTTGAACCGAATCCCGAAAGATGAGAAGGACGAACGCCTCAGGGCCGTGCGATTTTACCTTCAGGCCGGTTTTTTTGACGAAGCCGGCCGGGCCGTTGATGCCCTCAGACGCGACTTCCCTGACATGGCTGAAATGCTTGACGCCGCTGCACTTAGCATTGTTGACGAAAAAGTCATGGCGGCGATCGAAAAGCTCAAAAACCAGATGAAGGCCGGTTGGCCCATTGAACCGATCCGCTCTGAATCTGCCAAAATCGTCAGCCAGGCCGAAAAAGCCAGCGGCGTGGCGAAAACCGCAGCCACTGAACAGCTTGACCAGATCAATGCTTCCATCGACA
>JBJTRR010000727.1:0-1512 GCA_046076185.1 bacterium
GGCCAACAAGGTCACTGCGATTGTCTGCCCCGATATCAGGCTCAGGCGCAAGCTGATGCACTATCTGGGCCGATGGGAAGACCCGTTTGAGGGCGAAATTGAGCTTGATGGCCTTGACCTGCGGCAATATTCCATCGCCTCAACCCGCATGCAGATCGGCTCCATCCGTTCTGATTCTTACCTGAATAACGGGCCCGTGCTGGAAAATATCACTTTAAACGACCCTTCTGGCGACCTGATCAGCGCCATCGCCGCGGCAAGAGATGTGCATGCGCACCGGATTATTTCGGCATTGCCACAAGGCTACCAGACAGTGATTGATGCCGATAACCCTTACCAATTGTCGGTTTACGACCAATTCCTGATTGCCCTGGCCAGGGGCCGCTGGCACGACCCTTCGGTGCTTCTGGTGGAAGAGCCGACCCAATCAATGAGCCGGGGCACCCGCGAACTGCTGCGTGATGCCTATCGCCGGCTGGCGAGGCAGCGCACCGTGGTGCTCTTTACACGGCATGCGGCCTCGGTGCTGGCGGCTGATAAAGTGATCATCATTGGCAATCGCAAAGTAATGGAAGGCACACCTGCCGACCTTGTGCAGACAAACAAAAATTTCAGGCGGGCCATGCTGCACATGGGCATGGGTATCAAGCCGAAGACAAAAGAAAAGCCCGACACTGCGCCGGGCCGTTCTTCAAAAAAACTATGATTGAGCGATCCGCAGCTCAGGCGTAGTCGTCAACCGTTGGCTTGATCAGCAGCTCAAGAATATTGGCACGGTCGGGCAGTGAAACCACAAACCGCACTGCTGCAGCAACATCCTCGGGCTGAAGGATCAGCGGGCGGCGATGGTCAGGTACGGGCTGGGGCCTTTGCTCAAGAATGGGTGTATTGACTTCGCCGGGGTAGATCACGGTTGACCTGATACCGTTTTCCCGCTCTTCCCGCCCAAGGCAGATACCCAAAGCCGACTGACCGAATTTGGCGGCCGAATAGCCAATGCCGCCCAGAGTGCTGGCCCGCAGGCCCGATATTGAACAGATTTGCACGACGGTGCCGCGTTTGGCCTTGCGCATGTGGGGCAGAATGGCCCTGACAATGTTAAACGCGCCTGTCAGGTTCACATCAATCAGCGTATCCCAGTCTTCCGGGGTCAGTTCCGAAAGGCCACGTCGCGGCAGATTCGTACCGGCATTGCAGACGAGCACGTCAAACCGGTCAAATTGCGACTCAAGCACTTTGACAGCATCGGCGACTGAGTCGCGACAGGCAACATCACACGGCACAACTACCGCTTTGCCGCCATCGGCCAGAATTTCGGCGGCGGTCACTTCCAGCACGTCAGCCCGCCGGCCCAGCAGGGCCACGGCAAAACCGTCCTTCGCAAGTGCTTTGGCTGTAGCCTGGCCAATGCCAGTGCCAGCCCCGGTTATTATCGCCGTTGGTTTGCCGCTGTTGCTCATGAGAAATCTTTCTCTGCTTTCCGCTGATAGATGAGGGAAGTCTGGGGTGGGG
>JBJTRR010000728.1:0-1365 GCA_046076185.1 bacterium
CAGACATCAATTACACCATCATGCGGCCGGGCGCGTTGACACCTGCTGCAAACCTGAGCCTGTCTGATCACCCATCAGGCAATACCACTCCAGGGTTTTTCATTGGAACCAACGGTACAACTGCGGCAAGAAGGACTGTTCCACGTCTTCAAAACATATTACCTGATCGCCGATTCTGGTTTGTTCATAACTATCAGGTTGACACGACCAACGACCCAAACCTTCTGACACTTATACCTATGCCCGCCGGCGTGATGTATAACCCACCATATTTGGGCAACCCAGGCATACGGAATATGATGCTGGATTATGCCCCAACATTTGCCTATGCACAGCCGCCGGTTGTGCCGTTCCGAAGACTGATGCAGATTCCGGATGCCTATCTTGGCTACAACGGAACCAATACCGACTGGGATAGGAACTCGAACGCCAACCTGTTTGGCAACCCGTTTGTGAACTCATCGATTATTCATTACGGATTATCGACAACCAATTTGCTGGCAAACCTTGGCAAGCCTGGCCTGGCCGACATGAGTACGCCGCCGCAAATGATTTATGCACCGGCAAGCCTGATTACCGCACGTGACCCTAATCCCAATAACTATAATGCAACTTCAGCCGCCCAGACTAATATGGGCCTTGTTATTACGCCGCAGGACCCCAGGGTTGTCCAAGACCCTACACTACTTCCCAGGCCATTGCTGGGCACAAACATTTATCAGATACCCTCAAATACTCCCGCAGGTGCCGTTTATCGCACCGAGCCTGACCGTCGCCAGCACCCGTTCTTCCGCACGGAACTGCTGCAGAAGCTGATGAACCTGACAACGGTACGAACCAACCAGTTCGCGGTTTATCTGACAGTAGGCTTCTTTGAAGTGAAAAGCGAAGGCAACGCCAACACCCTTCAGCCCGACGTTCTGGGCAAGGAAATTGACCAGAACAACCGCTATATGCTCTTTGCGGTGGTTGACAGGACCCAGGCCGAAGGCTTCAACCCGCTGAATCCCGGCAACTTTACCCATCTGATCGAGTATTCAAGAAGGCTCAAATGACCTGAAACCGGCCTTGATTCGGTTCTGAGAACAGGATTGTTAAGGCGTGGTATCAGGTATAGAATAGAGTAAAAGAAAGTGATTCCGGGTGCCGCATGGCCCCTGTCCATGTAAGTCAACAAAATAGTCTCCCTGACAGTACGAAAGGTCGGAAAGCCATGTTGAGAACCGGTTTGGAAAGAAAACGCAGAGAAGCCTTCACGCTGATTGAACTTCTCGTTGTGATTGCGATCATCGGTGTGCTCGTTGGCCTTCTGGTCCCCGCCGTTCAGGGTGCCAGGGCGGCCGCCCGCCGTGCCCAGTGCACAAA
>JBJTRR010000729.1:0-3540 GCA_046076185.1 bacterium
CTGATACCCAGATCACCATTCGGGGTAACGCACGCGCACTTGGCACAAAGGTGCCTCGAGGCATGGTCAGGGTGATTTCGTGGAGCGATTCACCAAAAATAGCGCATGGCCAAAGTGGCCGGCTTGAACTCGCCCAATGGCTGGTTGACCAGCGTAACCCGCTGACAGCCAGAGTCACAGTGAATCGGATATGGCAGAAACTTTTTGGCGAGGGCCTGGTGCGTTCGGTTGATTATTTTGGCACCCGTGGCGAAAAACCTTCGCACCCTGAATTACTTGATCATCTTGCATTGAGATTTATGCAAGGTGGGTGGTCTCAAAAACGCCTGATTCGCAGCCTCGTTCTGAGCCGAACCTATCGACTGGGCAATGGCTCGAATACGACTGCGTTAAGCGTTGATTCAGAAAATCGGCTTGTCTGGCGCATGAATAGACAGCGACTGGATGCCGAAGCCATCAGAGATTCAATGCTGGCTGTGAGCGGTGAACTTCGAGAAATTCGTGGTGGCCCTGGCATGCCTCTGGAATTTCCTGAAAATTCCTCATCACTTGAGCCGAAAGCCGTGAATCCGCCGGCTTACTCTCTTGTCAAATTTCGGCCTGAGCAAGAGTTTCAGAGGACAGTTTATCTGCCGGTCATTCGCAGTGCACAGCCTGAAGTGACACGGCTACGAGACCTTTTTGATTTTACCCAACCGGCCCAGATCGCAGGCAGCAGACCGCAGACAGTCGTACCGACACAGGCCCTGTTTCTTCTGAACAACAGACTGCCACGAAGTCGTGCCGTGGCTTTGGCCAAAGCATTGCTGAATCAACCGATGAACAGGGAAAACCGGCTGGCCGAACTTTGGCTAAGGGTTTACAATCGTCCAATTATCATATCCGAGAAAGACGAAGCCCTGCGGTTTCTTGAGCAGATTGAAGTGGATGAAAAGCCAATTGATCAATCTGGCAAGAAAACAGCCAGCAAAGAAAAATCAGAGTCTGTTGCTGCAGGCGAATTACTAGCATGGATAGAGCTTTGCCATGCACTTCTGGGCACAAACGAATTTATCTTCAGGCAATAACGGGGCAAGTCAAATGTCAGTTGAACCCGCTGTTTATGATCGTCGCAGGTGGCTTCAGGCGACAGCCTGTGGTTTTGGCTCACTGGCAATGGGTGGTATTGCGCATTCGGCTATTGGCCAGAATTCGGGCAAGCCGCATTTCAAGCCAAAAGCATCCCGCGTGATTTTTTTGTTCATGCAGGGCGGCCCGTCGCAAATCGATCTTTTTGATCCGAAAGAGTATATCAACGAACGGCATGGCAAGCCGATTTCATCGCCTCTGAACAGGGAGCTGTTACAGGTTGGAACTGAGAAATTCCTTGCGCTGGGCTCAGGAGTGCCGGTTCGCCCAAGGGGTGAATCAGGGACCCGAATCTCTGATCTGATGCCGCATCTGGCATCCATTGCCGATGATTTATGTTTATTGCGTGGCATGAATGCTGATAATCCGCAACATGCACCGGCTGAACTTCAGTTTCACACAGGGTCGATGAATGATGTGCGGCCTTCTATGGGTTCGTGGATAAGTTATGGGTTGGGAACAGAGAATCAAAATCTACCAGGGTTTGTCACAATTCACCCCCAGGCTGATGTTCGATATTACGGATCGGCATTTCTACCGGCATCGCATCAGGGTACAAAAATAACTGTTGACTCAAATACCCCAATTGAAAATCTGAATCAGGTTTCGCCCTCATTGCGCATTCAGAGACAGCGGCTCGACATGGTTCAGCGGCTTAACAGGCGGCACTTGCAGTCATCAACTGATCAGGCAGGCATGCAGGGAATGATTGAAGCGATGGAGCTTGCCTATCGTATGCAGACAACAACACCTGACCTGGTTGACCTGAGTCGGGAATCAAAGTCAACACTTGATCTTTATGGAATTGGCGAACAGGCCACTGACCGCAACGGCCGGGCATGTCTTCTCGCTCGGCGGATGAGTGAGGCAGGCGTTCGATTTGTGCAAGTGACAATGGGTGGCTGGGATCATCATGGCAATGTGCGTGGCAACTTGCCTGGAAGTTGTCGGTCGTCAGATCAACCGGCTGTGGCACTTGTCAAAGATTTGAAATCCCGTGGTCTTCTAGATGAAACTCTTATTCTGTGGTCAGGCGAGTTTGGCCGTACACCATGGAGTCAGGATTTGAGTGGCACCTCGCCCATCGACGTTCATGGTCGTGAACACCAGCCGCAAAGTTTCTGCGCATGGATGGCCGGCGGCGGAATCAAGCCGGGGCTGACTTATGGCGAAACCGATGAAATGGGTTTTCATGTCACTTCCGGCAAAATTCATGTTCACGATTTACATGCCACCATTTTGCATCAGCTTGGTTTAGATCATACCCGGCTCACGTGGAGACATCTTGGCCGCGACTATCGCCTGACGGATGTCTATGGCAATGTCGTCAAAGAGATTCTTGCCTGACAACTTTTCAGGCAAGTCCAATTTCGACGGACAACTCTGATCTCAGCCGCCGGAAATCAGCCGCCTGGCCAGATTTTAAGGCCAACCCTGAAATAAGTCGTCAGGGTGACAAGATCAGCAAAAACCAAAGCCAGCGGGCCGGCGGCAAGGCTGGGGTTAAGCTGAAATGAGTGTAGAACCAGCGGCAGCACAATGGCCAGCAGGGCTGAGGCTGTCATGCTCAGGCCCATGCTCAGGAAAAGCACCAGGCCCAGCCAGGTGTCGCCCTGCCAGAACGAGCCAAGCATAGCCACGGCCAGCCCACAAGCACCGCCCAGGCAAAGGCCGGTGAGAAGTTCCCTGCGCAGGATACGGCCCAGCCGCCCCCATGTCAGCGGCCCCGCCTGCCCCGATTCAATGCCCAGAGTGGCTGACTGCATGGCGATTGACTCGGAAAGAGAAAGCACCACCGGCACGAAAAGGGCCAGCACGACGACACGCTCAAGCAAGTCTTTATACGATTCGGCGACGAGGGCGGCAAAAAACCCACCGGCCACGTTCGAAAAGAGCCATGGCAATCTCTGGCGGACGGCATTACTGACACCACCCTTACGTGTGTCGGCCGGATTTACGCCAATCAGTTCATAAATTTCGTGGTCGGGCTGTGATTTTTCAAGGTCGGCAATTTCATTCAGGCTTTCACGGTAAATATCAGACCTGAGTGTGCCCAGCAGGCGGCCATCAGCATCAACCACCGGAAAGGCAAGATAAGGATAAAGGCTGAAGAAGTCGATGGCGTCGATCAGCAGGGCATCGCCGGGAATTTTCACGATACGTCGATTCATGACCTGGCCAAGGCACTCGTCAGGCTTGGTCAGAAGCAGGTCGCGGGTTGAGACAACGCCCTGAAGCCGCCCTTCGGCATCAACCACATAGAAATAAACAATCTGGCCGGTGTAGGGTCTTGATCGAATCCTTTCCAGGCTTTGTTGCAGCGTTTCATCGGCCCTGAGCATGATGCCTTCCGGCCGCACAAGCCGGTTTACCGGTAGCTGAAGCGGGTCCTGATCCGGCTCAAGATGGGCC
>JBJTRR010000730.1:0-6520 GCA_046076185.1 bacterium
CTCACCTGCTCCTGCTCAGATAGCCCCACCTGAAAAACTGTCGTCATCAGGTCGTGCACCACCGCCCCGCTCGCCGCAATAATCAGCCCCGACACCGTGCCCAGCACCGTGGTGAATGCGATCGCTGAAATAATCGCGAAAAGCCAGTCACTGAAAGCTCTTGCAAGAAGCGGGGCCGCCATGTTGCTGTTGGTCACGTCAAGCGAGCCCGAAGTCATCGCCCCAAGGCCCAGAAAAAGTGTCAGCACATAAAAGAACCCGATTGAACCTATGCCCACAATCGTGCTCTTCCGAGCCGCCGCCGGATCCTTCACCGTGTAATATCTGATCAGAATATGAGGTAGCGATGCCGTGCCGCAAAACAATGCCAGTAATAGGGATATGAAATTCAGCTTTTCAGTGAGCCTGCCATCTTTCAGCCCCGCGAAGGTTGGGTGGTTGCCCGGCTGCAGCAAATCCGCCCCGCTCTGCTTTTTGGGGGTATAGGTCACGGTCACTGTGCCATCGGCCGATTTCGCCGGTTTGCCGGCCGACCAAGTCACAATTTCGCTCTCAGTAATGGTTTGCAGATAGCCCCAGGGCGTCAGCGGGCCGGTCTTCTGCACTCCGCCGGGCAGGCCCACGATATGCCCCACCGGCCTCAGCGATGCTTTATCCTTCGGCTGGCCGTTGATCAGCACCTGCCCATCGGGTTTGGTCACCTGCGTCTGCAGTTCCAGCGGTTTGGCCGGTCCGTCAACCGGCGTGACCTGCAGCCCCCGGTTCAAAATCATCACCGTCAGCACCGTGCTGAAAAAGACCAGCAGAAGCCCTTTCATAAACTGAACATACGTCGTGCTGACCATACCTGCCGACATCACAATGATGATAACCACCGTGCCCACCATCACCACCCCGGCCCAGTGCGGCAGACCCAGAAGCGGCTTGACCAACACCCCCGCACCCACCATTTGCGGAATCAGGTAAAACAGCGAAACCATCAGCGTCGATAGACCGGCGGCGGCCGTGATGCCGCGGCTCTTGTAATTCGCGGCCAGGGCGTCGGCAAAGGTGTATTTGCCAAGGCGTTTCAGCGGTTCGGCGACAACGAACAGGGCCACCACCCAGCCTGCCAGATAGCCAATGGAATAAAGAAAACCGTCGTAGCCATAAAAGGCGATCATGCCGCAGATGCCGAGGAAGCTGGCGGCCGAGAGGTAGTCACCAGCGAAGGCGATGCCGTTAATGAACCAGGGAATATCGCCACCTGCGGCAAAAAAGCCGCTGGCCGACTTGGCCCGGTTGCCCAGATAGAACGAAAGGGCGAGTGTCAGGCCGACGATGATGGCGAAAACGATCACAGCCAGAAGATTAAATCCACCGTTCATCGGTTTTGGCCTCCGTTTTCAAAAGGTGCCGGTCGGTCGCACAGCCGGCCATAAACAATGGCCATGACGAAGGCGAGGATAATGAGCAGAAAGCCCCAGAGCACGGCGATATTCATGCCGGCGAGGCGGGTTTTCATGATGCCCGGCAGAAAAGCCCCAACGACCACATAGGCGGCATAAATGGTGCCGTAGATGCCAAATAATCTCAGGCCCAGTTTTGAGTTACGCGACTGAACGACCGGGTCTTCCGGCTGGTCGGGGCCCGAGTTCGGGCCATGTATTAAACCGCTCATGTTGGTAGTTTCTTGTTGTGGCTTTGTTTTTTTCTATGCGAATGGATGAAGTGAAAATAGCGGATTTTCCAACCCCTGCCAAGTGGTCAGCCGAAAGAAAATCCCCCCTCGCTGACTTAACAAATGCTCAATAAAAACCGAGAGCCTTTTTTCTGCGATTCAATTGATTTTGGTTGATTTCGAAATTCGTCATACATGAAACCTATTTTATTTAAATCAGGAACAGCCGTTCTGCCTGGCTTGCACAAAAACTGCAAAATTGAGTAAATTCATTACTTGACAAAATGTCACGCATCAAATCTCACGCTCAAAAGCCTGGAAATCTTCACAATTCAACACAGCTTGGTCGCTGAAACAACTCATCGCTTCGCATGATCACCCAGAAAAAACAACCGAATAAAGCCAGAAAAGCCAAAAAATCAGATGAAAACCATACTGCTTTGTGGTGGCCAGGGCACGCGGCTGCGTGAAGAGACGGAATATCGGCCCAAGCCGATGGTTGAAATTGGCGGTAGGCCGATCCTCTGGCACATCATGAAAACCTACTCGCATCACGGATTCAACAAATTCGTGCTGTGCCTGGGCTATAAGGGCCACATGATCAAGAATTATTTTCTTGATTATGAAGCCATGAATAACGACTTCACCATTCGCCTGGGTGCGATGAAAAGCATTGCTTATCATAATGCCCACAACGAGCAGGATTTTGAAGTCACCCTGGCTGATACCGGTCAGGATTCGATGACCGGCCGACGCATCAGGCTGGCCTCGCGCTATCTTGATGATGATCAAGCCTTTATGGTCACTTATGGCGACGGGCTTTCGAATATCGACCTGAACGCTTTGGTGGCCTATCACCGGTCGCACGGCAAACTGGCCACCGTCACGGCCATCAGGCCCACTTCCCGCTTTGGCCTGATTGACGTTGCCGACAACAATCAGGTCAAAAATTTTGCTGAAAAACCCAGGGCCGAAGGCTGGGCCAGCGCCGGCTATTTTGTCTTCGACCGGCGAGTGCTTGATTATCTCGACGACAGCAACTGCATGCTGGAACGCGAACCGCTGGAAAAGCTGGCCGCCGATGGCCAGCTTATGGTCTATCGGCATGACGATTTCTTCGTCGCCATGGATACCTTCCGGGAATATCAGCTACTCAATGACATGTGGAATTCAGGGCAGGCCCCATGGAAGGTGTGGTCATGACCGGGCCCAATCGCGACTTCTGGCGAGATCGACCAACCCTCGTCACCGGGGCTGGCGGTTTTTTGGGTGGCTGGCTCGTCCAACGTCTCGTTTCAGCAGGTGCTGATGTGGTCTGCCTGGTTCGCGACCACGTTCCACAGACCATGCTCTTCCGCGATAAACTGGTTGATCAGGTGAAACTCGCCCAGGGCGATGTGCGTGACCAGGCGTGCCTTGAGCGTGTGCTGGGTGAATTTGAAATTGATACGGTTTTTCATCTGGCCGCTCAAACCATTGTGGGAATTGCCAACAGAAACCCGATTTCCACCTTCGAAACAAACATTCAGGGCACCTGGGCCATGCTTGAAGCCTGCCGCCGAAGCCCGAAAGTCAGGCAGATTGTCGTTGCCAGCTCGGATAAAGCCTATGGCGATCAGGAAAAACTGCCCTATGACGAATCGACCCCGCTTCAGGGCACACATCCCTACGACGTTTCCAAAAGCTGTGCCGACCTCATCGCCCAGGCCTATGCGTTAAGCTATCAATCGCCAGTGGCCATAACCCGGTGCGGTAATTTTTACGGCGGTGGTGATTTAAACTGGAATCGCATTGTGCCCGGCACCATTCGCTCGATTCTTCGCGGTGAACGACCTGTCATTCGATCAGACGGCAAATTCATTCGCGACTATTTCTACGTTGAAGATGGGGCCCATGCCTATATGACACTTGCCGAACAACTGGCGGTAACTCCTGAACTTTCTGGCCAGGCATTTAATTTCTCTAATGAAATACAAATGACAGTGCTGGAAATCGTTTCAATGATTTTACGCTTAATGCAATCCGATCTGACTCCGAATATTCGTTATGAAGCCTCAAATGAAATCATTCATCAGTATCTCAGTGCATCAAAAGCCCGGAATGAATTGAAATGGAAGCCGCTGTTTGAATTGGATGAGGCACTGGCCCGAACCATTCAGTGGTATCAAGAGTTTTTTCGATCATGAGCCAGCCGAACTCAGCAGAACAGCTTCGAAGCCAGATTCTTGAGCTTGTCAGGCAATATCACGCTGCGGCTTTTCCCGGTCGCGATTTTATTCCCGGCCAGTCGCCCGTTCCCTGCGCCGCTCGTGTCTTCGGTGCTGAAGAGATTGTCTCGCTGGTTGACTGCTCGCTTGATTTCTGGCTGACTTCCGGCCGTTTTACGGAAGAGTTCGAAAAAAGGCTGGCAAATTTCTTTGGCATTCGTCATTGCCTGCTTGTCAATTCCGGCAGTTCCGCCAATTTGCTTGCACTATCGGCCCTGACATCGCCGAAACTGGGCGAAGATCGGCTCAGGCCAGGCGATGAAGTCATTACCGTAGCAGCCGGGTTCCCGACAACAGTCAACCCCATTATTCAAAATGCAATGGCGCCGGTTTTTGTTGATATTCAATTGCCGACTTACAATATCGATGTCAGCCAGCTTGAAGCGGCGCTTTCGCCCAGAACCCGGGCCATCATGGTCGCCCACACGCTGGGCAATCCGTTTGATCTAAAGACCGTTTGCGAATTTGCCGAAGCGCATGATCTCTGGCTTATTGAAGACTGCTGCGACGCCCTGGGGGCCACTTACCATGGCAGGCATGTCGGCACATTTGGCGATCTGGCAACCTGCTCGTTCTATCCTGCGCACCACATCACCATGGGTGAAGGCGGAGCGGTGCTGACCCATTCGCCCCGATTAAAATCAATTGTTGAATCATTCCGCGACTGGGGCCGCGATTGCTGGTGTCCAACAGGTGTCGATAACACCTGCGGCAAAAGGTTTGCCTGGCAAATCGGCGACTTGCCCCACGGCTACGACCACAAATACATTTATTCGCATATCGGTTACAACATGAAAGCCACCGATATGCAGGCCGCCGTGGGCGTGGCTCAGCTTGATCGACTACTAGATTTTATTTCAGCCCGAAGGTCAAATTTCAACAGGCTTTACAATGCACTTCAATCATATGAAGAATACTTCATATTTGCGCAGGCCACTGCCCATGCCGAGCCGAGCTGGTTTGGCTTCCCGCTGACAGTCCGCCCCGGTGCCCCCTTTACACGCAATGAACTGGGCCATCATCTTGTGAATGTAAAAATTGGCATTCGCCAGTTCTTTGCCGGCAATCTCACTCTTCAGCCTGCATATCGTGATGTCAATTACAGAATCATCGGCAATTTAATCAATACCGACACCGTCATGAATCATAATCTTTGGACAGGCGTTTACCCCGGCCTGAATGACCAGATGATAGATTACACGGCGAATCAGATTATGGAATTTGTTGATTCGAAGAAACTGTCAAAATGAAAACCAACGCCAACCTTCTGGCAATTGATCTTGAGAGTATTTCCCGTCATGTCAGCCCGTTTATTGACCACTTAAAAAATCAGTCTGTTCTCATCACCGGTGGAACCGGGTTTATCGGCAGTTGCCTGGTCAATACTCTGGTTCACCTCGACACGGTTTTTCAACTCAATGCCCGGATTGCCATTCTCAGCAGAAATCCCGAGCGATTGTATTTGAAATCACCAGGCCTAAAATCGTGTAATAATATTCAATTGATCGCTTCGGATATACGCAGCCTGCAATTGCCTGATAAACCGTTTGATTATGTGATTCACGCCGCCGGTTCGCCCGACCTGTACCTGATTAAAAACGAACCACTTGAGGTTTATGATATCATTGCAAATGGCACTAAAAATCTTTTGGACGTATTAAAAGATTCTGAAATAAAAAACACGTTAATGATCAGCAGTAGTCTGATTCATGGTTCAGGCCAGAAATACGAGAAAACCCTCGCTGAAAATGCTCAGATTGCGAGTAATCCTTACAACTCTTCTGGAAGTTACACTGAGGCAAAGCGGGCGTCCGAATTCTTCAGCTCGGTTTATGCCACACTCTTTGCAATGAATATCTCTGTTGCCAGGTGTTTTCATCTTATTGGGCCATTTATTCCCCTGAATTCGGGCAATCTCATGGGCGACATCGTCAAAAGTGCCCTTCATGCAACCGATCTGACCATACATGCCGATCGAAATACAATCAGGTCTTATCTATACTTCTCAGATTTTGTCGTCTGGCTCTTGAAAATTCTTATAAAAGGCAATAATCAGGTTTATAACGTCGGCAGCGATAAATCGTTTACATTAAATGAAATTGTCAATCAAATGAAAGAAAAATACAGTGGTAATATCGTTTTCAAAAATCAATTCCCCTCGCCTTCTTCCTTTGGGATTATACCTGATACATCCCTTGCCAGAACAGAGCTTGATTTAAAGGCTAAGGTCACTCTCGACGATGCCATTGAAAGAACCATCAAATGGTATCAAAAAATGATTTCAGCGTAATTTTATAAAAAACCACCCGAAATTTCATTCGGGTGGCCAGTTGAATCGGGATTTCAGCCTCTTACGACTTCTTGCCAGTCGCCTTGCCGGCTTTCAGGAGGTTATTCGGCCCGGCCAGAATCTTGCCGGTGAAGACCTGCACATAATTCGTGCCGGGCGCACCCACGCCCTGCCCGCCCAGAAACACGCCGCCCGTGTTCTGCAAGCCAGCCGTGGGCGTGCCGTTGATCGACAGGGCATAAACATGCCGCAACGGAATATTCTTCTGCACCAGTCGCAGCGTCACGCTGTTGCTGGCTGTGT
>JBJTRR010000731.1:0-3235 GCA_046076185.1 bacterium
GAGGATATCCTGCTGCATTTCATGGGTCAGGGCCTTCGACTGAATTCGCTGTCATCCTGAGGAGAGTATCTACTCACTATTTTACTATCATGTCAGCATATTGTGACGATCACGTCAAATAAATCTTAAAAAATTCTTAAAAATGTTGAAGAAATTCGTCACACTTTTCGGCCTGTGACAATTTTTCAACCTGCCAGTGGCGATCCAAATCATGGCCAAACCTGAATTCTCCGCTTTCCCCCAGCCAATTCAGCGGTTAAACTAAAGAAACGCCCAAATTTACACAACAAGACAGCGAGCCCCATGAGCCAGTCACTCAGAGAATCGGTCATCCGCCAGGCCCTGCCACACGTTCAGGCCCCGGCCCAATACTTGGGCGGCGAGCTGAATAGCGTCCGCAAAGACCACGCCACCGCCCGCGGCTCCGTCTGCCTCGCCTTCCCCGATACTTACGTTCTTGGCATGAGCCACCACGGACTTCAGGTGCTTTACAGCCTGATGAACGAACAGGGCTGGGCCTGCGAGCGCGTCTTCACGCCCCTGCCCGACTTCGAAAAAGCCCTTCGCGAAGCCGGCCTGCCACTTTATGGCCTGGAAACCTTCACCCCGCTGCACCAGTTTGACGTGCTTGGCTTCTCCCTTCAGTACGAAGTCAGCTACACCAATATCCTGACCATGCTTGACCTGGGCGGCATTCCCCTGCATGCCGAAGACCGCTCGGCCACCGACACCCTGGTCATCGCCGGCGGCCCCGGCGCCCAGAACCCGGAACTCATCGCCCCTTTTGTTGACCTTTTCATCATCGGCGATGGCGAACCTTCACTTCCCGTGGTGGCCGAAATGTGGGCCAGCATGAAGGGCGACCCCGGCCTTTCGCGAGACGACAAACTCGCCCGCATTGCCGCCGCCAATGAATGGGCCTATGTGCCCCGTTTTTACACGCCCATTTATGGCGAAGATGGCACGATTGTGGAAATCCGCCGCACCCGCGACGACGTGCCTGAAGCCATCAAAGCCTGCGTGGTCGATGACCTGGACGCCATCCCCCTGCCCGTCCGTCCGATTGTCCCCAATATCGGAACCGCCCACGACCGCATTGCCATTGAAATTATGCGTGGCTGCCCCTGGCAGTGCCGGTTCTGCCAGTCAACCGTCATCAAGCGGCCCCTGCGCGTTCGCTCGGTAGAAACGATTGTCAATTCTGCTCTTGAGTCATACCACAACACAGGTTACGACGAAATCAGCCTGCTTTCGCTCTCATCCAGCGATTACCCCTACTTCGAAGAACTTGTTCAGAAAATGAGCGAAGTTTTTACGCCGCTTGGGGTAAAGATTAGCCTGCCAAGCCTTCGCATTACTGAAACGCTCAAGAAAATTCCGGCCCTTCTGCAGGAAGGTCGCCGCAGCGGCCTGACCCTGGCCCCTGAAGTTTCTCGCGACGACATGCGCGAGCAGATTCGCAAGCCGATTGACAACAAAGACTTGTATGAAGGCGCGGCTGAGGCTTTCCGCCGGGGCTGGAAGCGCGTGAAGCTCTACTTCCTGTGTGGCCTGCCGGGCGAACGCACTGCCGACCTTGACGGCATTGTTGATATGGCTGAAACCATCGCCCGGATTGGGAAAGATGTGACTGGCCGCTATGTTGATGTCACGGCCAGCGTCTCAAACTTTGTGCCCAAGCCGCACACACCCTACCAGTGGAACGAGATGCAAAGCCGCGAATACTTCCGCTGGGCCCATAAATACATGCGCAGCCGCGTGAAAATTCGCACGGTCACGATCAAGTCGCACGACATTGAACGAAGCCTGCTGGAAGGCATTCTGACCCGTGGCGACCGCCGCGTGGCCGATGCCCTGCTGGAAGCTTGGAAACGCGGTGCCCGGCTCGACGCCTGGACGGAATACTTCCAGCCCGAGCTCTGGTGGAAAGTTTTTGAAGACCTGGGCATGGACATTCACTTCTACAGCCACCGGGCCCGGGCCATCGATGAAGTCCTGCCATGGGATCATATCCTGGTCAAAAAAGGCAGGGCTTATCTTGCCAAAGAGCAGGGCCGCTCGCTTGTGCAGCTTGAGAACATGGCGGATGCCGTCTGACAAGTCGGGAAAGAGCCCATGACCGAGCCAGCCCCGACAGCCGCCGTCTGGAAATTCAGCTCGCTTTTCGCTGCTTCCGGGCTGATGGCCTGCCTGGCACTGGCCATTTACCTCAGGTGGCCGATGGTTGCCTCAGCGGCCCGCCACATGGATAGCGACCTGGCCGTTGATGGCCTCACGCTTCGGCAGTTTGTCGAAGAGGGCAAATGGCGATGGCACTACCCCGGCACGCCGCACATTGGCACGGTCCCCATACTGCTCTCTCTGCCTGCCGTGGCTGCTTGGGGCGAAGGGCCGGCAGCACTGGTCTTCGCTGGCCTGGCTTCTAACCTGCTTTTAATATCCGGAGTCTATCTTCTTGTATTACGGGCCTATGGTCGCGTGCCGGCTTTTTTTTCAGGGCTGGTGCTTGCTGCCGGTGGGCTGGGGCAGGTCTGGCTTTCGGCAAGGGTGACGGGCGGCCACCTGCTGGCGGCGGCGTGGCTGGCCTGGGCGTGGTTAATCTGGTCACACCTTATCCATCGAAATACAATTACTCTTTGGATTGCATTTGGCCTCTACTGCGGCCTTGGGCTGTGGGTTGATTCCATTTTTCTGCTCGGGTTGGCCGGGCTTTTTGTGGCAAGTGTGGTAGAATCATGGAAATACAGGAAAACCGTTTCGCTTAAAATACGTCTGGCACAGGCCACTCTGTTTACAGTCATGCTACCCATCGGCCCTTTTCTGACAAGCCTTGGCGATGGCGAAAATGTTTACGGCAACCAGTTTGAACTGATTTCCGAAATGCCATTATTTCTTGAACACACAAAAATTCTTTTCCTTCAGTGCCTTCCTCGCCTCATTTTCGGCCGATCGCTGCCTGGCAGAGATGAAATCACCTGGCCCGACCAGCCTTTTAAAAATGAGATGAATCGAATTTTAATGGCTGGTCTGATTGCATTATTGGTATCAGCAATAATATTAAAAATCGTTTCAAAAAAACCATCTTCTGAAAATAGACAATCCTGGCTGAGTTCGCTCTGGCTTGGGCTTTTTGTCGTTTGCATTTTGAATTTCGTGGCGTTCATTTTAAATAAAAACATTTTTAATTCTGACAACTATCGCTATCTTGTCCCCATTCTTCCAGCGAATGGCCTGT
>JBJTRR010000732.1:0-1287 GCA_046076185.1 bacterium
CGACAGTTTTTTTGCCTGAAGATTCTTTGGCTGAAAGAGAAACCTGTTTGGCTGCATCTTCGCCTGGAATCTGAATGCGTGCAAGTTTCGTGCCGACATTCCCCGATGCGGCCGATTTGGCTGAATCGTTAAGCAGGTAAACGGCCAGAACAACCGGTTGACCCGGTTTTCCGCGTTCGATAACCACCTCGGCATAGCCTTTATTTTCAGGCAGAGGAAAAGCGATGCCGCCATTTGCACCGGGCTTTGACTGAGCCACTTCCTGCTTGATCTCAACGCCGTTGCCACCACCACAGCCGGCCACCGGCAGAATGAACATGGCAAAAACCAGTAAATTTCTCATCCGTTCTTCCTCAATCTCAATCGAATCAAGAAAAAAGCCCGGGAAGCCAATTCAGCCACCCGGGCCATCAAATCATCGGAACTCAAAATCAATAAGCGTCAGCGCTTATGACTTCACCACCGGCTCGCGAACCGAGCCCGCGCCAGATATTCAATGCGATTGAATCTTTCATGAACTTCACCGACCCGTCAGCCAGCAGGCTGTTCACGCCACCCGGGTGCGTGCTGCGGGCCGAAATAATGGCATGTTCGCTGGGCACATCCACCAGGCTTGAACCAACACCGCAATCAACACCCTTCCAGTTCGGTGGGGCGGCATGATTGTAAAGTGCCGAAATATACCAGGCATATCCCCAGCCATCTGAGAATTGCAGGCCAAACCCTGGGCTGGCCACATAGCGGCCATGCTGCACAAAATACTGGCTGGCGGCAAACGAGCGATTGCACAGCGTCATCAGGCCATCGGCATCAGCCACCGGATTAAACGAAACCGTGAACGAAGGTGCAATCACGCTGTCGCTACTGCCCGGTGCAGTCGCGTTGCCTGTACCCTTGGTACGCTCGGCGAACATCACCGTGTTGCTTGAGCCATCAGTAATCTCGGCGATGCCAATTCCAGGCCCATAGGTGAAAACACCGTTGTCAGTGCCTGAACGCTTATTGTTGTCGCCACGCACGCCACCACCGGCGTAAATCGTACTGCCGCCGAAGTTTGCGCGGTAATTATTTTCACCACCCGGGGGGCCGCCGCCATTGGGGTCTGATGGGCACAGAAATGCGTTGGCAGTGAGGGTGTAGGTCGTGTAATTTGGCGAAACGATGTTGCCCGAGGCATCTTGAAGCTGGCCAAGGTTCACGCCGGCAAAATTCATGGCGTTATAGGCAGCCGTCTGTTCCATATAGTTCAGAATATGAGTGTGTGGTGAGTAATAGCCCGTCCAGTTG
>JBJTRR010000733.1:0-2144 GCA_046076185.1 bacterium
AATGCACTATTTCGAAAAGGAAAAGGGCTTCCTGGGCGGTCATGCGATCGTTGGCAGCCACATTCCGCTGGCCACCGGCGTGGCGTTCGCCTCAAAATATCGCGGCGGCGACCAGGTCTGCCTCTGCTATTTTGGTGACGGCGCCATTAACCAGGGCAGCTTTCACGAAGCACTGAACATGGCTGGTATGTGGAAGCTGCCGGCCATTTATTATGTTGAAAACAACCTGATCGCCATGGGCACGCAGCTTGAACGCTCTAGCGCTGTGCTAGACCTGACCGTTCGCGGTGGCGAGCCATTCAACATGCCGGGCTATCGTGTTGACGCTAACGACGTTGAAAAAGTCGCCGAACTCACCCAGATGGCGATTGATCGTGCCCGTGCCGGCGATGGCCCGACCTTCATTGAAGCGATCACCTACCGCTTCCGTGGCCACTCGATGTCTGACCCGCAGAAATACCGCACCAAGGATGATCTTGACAAAGCCAAGCAGCGCGATCCGATCACCCTCTGGGAAAACCGCCTGCTTCAGCGCGGCTGGATCGACGAATCCTCGCTGGAACAGATGCGCGAGGAAGTCAAAATCGAAGTCGAAGCGGCCATTGAATTCGCCGAAAACAGTCCCGAGCCTGGCCCTGAAGATCTTTACACCGATATCACCGTAGCGCCTTACATTCCGCAGGAGTCTGACTGAAATGCCCACCCTTGCCTATCGTGACGCACTCAACCAGGCGATGGCCGAAGAGATGGAACGCGACGACAGCGTTTATCTCATGGGTGAGGAAGTAGCCGAATACAACGGGGCCTATAAAGTCAGCCAGGGCCTTTGGGAAAAGTTTGGCTCGCGTCGAGTGATCGACACGCCCATCAGTGAAGAAGGCTTCGCCGGTATCGGTATCGGCTCGGCCATGGTAGGCCTGCGCCCGATTATCGAATTCATGACCTTCAGCTTCAGCCTGGTGGCCATCGACCAGATCCTGAACAATGCCGCCAACATGCGATACATGTCGGGCGGCCAGTTTTCCGTGCCGATCGTCTTTCGCGGCTCCTCCGGTATGGCCGGCTGCCTGGCGGCAACGCACTCGCACCGGCTGGAAGCGATTTATTCGCACTTCCCGGGCCTGACAGTTGTCATGCCAGCCACTGCCGCTGACGCCAAGGGCCTGCTCAAATCGGCCATTCGTTCCGACGATCCCGTCATTTTCATCGAGCATGAAAACCTTTATGGCGAAAAGGGCGAAGTGCCCGAGGGCGACCACCTTACGCCAATTGGCAAGGCCAATGTCGTTCGTGAAGGCTCGGACGTTACCCTGCTGACCTACAGCCGAAGCCTGATCAACACCCTGGCCGCCGCCGAAAAGCTGGTTGGCGAGGGTGTCTCGGCCGAAGTCATTGACTTGCGTACCCTGCGACCGCTGGATATGGACACCATCCTGACATCCGTCCTCAAGACACACCGCTGCGTGATTATTGAGGAAAACTGGCCCTATTGCGGCATTGGTGCGGGTGTGGCTGACCGTATCTACCAGAAAGTCTTTGACGAGCTTGACGCCCCCATTCGCCGTGTCACTGCCAAGGACGCCCCGATCCCTTACAATCGTAAGCTGGAAGCCTCAATGCTGCCAACGGTTGACCGGATTGTTGAGAAAATCAACGACGTTCTTTACCGCAAGGTCTGACGCCCATAAATAGCGGCGGGATCGTCATTTTCATGACACCGCCGCAATTGCCTTCCCCGCCATTCTGAATGAATCGTGGCGGGTATTTGAATTCACCGGCACGGGTGGGTTCAATAAAGAAATTTCAGTCATTCCCCGGGAGATGCCAAAGTGCCTATTGAAGTGAAACTGGCCAAAGTCAGCCCCACGATGGAGAGCGGCTCGATTGTCAAGTGGCTGGTCAAAGTCGGCGACAAGGTGAAGGAAGGCGACACCATCGCCGAAGTGCAGACCGACAAAGCCGTGATGCCGGTGGAATCGTTTGACGAAGGCACCGTGGCCAGGATTGACGTAGCCGAAGGCGTTGATATTCCCCTGGGCGCACGAATTCTGGTTCTGGCCAAAAAAGGCGAAGACCCGAAGCAGGCGGCCGATTCGCTCGGCTCGGCCAGCCCCGCTGCCCCGGCTGCCCCGGTCGCCAACGGC
>JBJTRR010000734.1:0-4326 GCA_046076185.1 bacterium
CCCGAAGGACTCATGTGTACAATCTCTCCACCGACAAGCTCGGCCTTGCCTTCCACCCTGTATAAATCATCAATGGTGGCGGGTTTTCGCTCGACGGTTGACACGCCTTAAGCCCTCTGTTCTGTGTATTCTGGCCAAGCCGGCATAGGGCTGCTGTGTGATTGCAAAACAGCCCTATGCCACTTAAGTATAACGCGCCGGTCAATTTCCGGCGGCGATATCAATTCTTCGGCGATTCCTGCAAGATCTTCTGATAAACCTTGCGGGCGTGCTCATAAGCGTCGGCCGCAGCTTTCTTCTCTTCGGCCCGATAACGGGGCTCCTTCTGCGCCCAGCAGGTGTCAACCGCTTTCAGGCACCACTCGGCCGAAGCTTTCGAGGCACGCACTGGCTTGTTGTGAACTGTCACCCAGATCGGGTTGGTGTGGCTAGATGGCCAGACCCGCAGGGCCACCCAGCTTGATTCCTTAATCGGCACGTCAAAATTCAGGTCAAGCGTTTTGCCATCGGCTTCAACGACTTTTGTCGCTACCGGCTGGCCATTCACAATCACCTCAACCGGCACCTGCCGCGAGCCACCCATGCGAGATCGCTCAAGCTCCCAGTAAGGCTTCTGCTCAAGCGGGCGTTTGTCAATTCCCCTGAACTGGTCGGGCCTGGTTTCTGGCAGCATCGCGGCAAATTTTGTAGAAACCTTCACCGTGCCGGGTGCGGCCAGCTTCAGTTCCGAGCCGTTTTTGCCCAGCTCAACGTCGTTCACTATAAAGTCAAACAAGTGGCTTTTGCCGTCTGTCACATAGCTGCGGCCGTTCTTGATTTCTTCAATATAGCGGTCAAAATCAAGTTTGCCGTCCTCAAGTTTGACGTAAAGCCGCCCCAGGCCGACCCGCTCGCCATAAATGCAGGGAAAGTCGGTTTCGCCGCTGATTCGGGCCTTAAAGCCGCAATTCAGCGTGTGATACCAGATATTCAGTTCCCAGTTAATCGGCGTGTCAACCGACGAAATGAAATCAACGGCATCGTGTGTCACGTCAACAATATATTCATTGGCCCCAATGCCATCAAATGGCGGCATCTGCAGCGAAGGAATCTTTTCGTCGGTAATTCGCAGGCCCCAGCCCGAGTGGCTGAAGCCCACCACGCCGCCCTGCGACTTGCCCCACTTCAGCACGGGCAGTGTCCAGCTTGGCCACTGCTCAATGCGCTCTGTGCCGGGGTAATCGTCCTCTTTCAGGCGTAAAAGGCAGAGGTGCCCGGCATGGCTTGAAGGAAAGCCCGAGACTTCCACATCGTATCGCATGAGATAATCAGGCCGTGAAAGCGGGTGCAGCTTGCCGTCAAAATACTGCTTCTGGAAGTACCAGCACGGCCCCCATGAAAGCACGCAGCCGACATTCAGGTCTTCGCCCAGAATCTGCCGCATCATGTCTTCGGGTGTCACGCCCTCGGTCGGGCTTTCGTAGTGGGCACAGCCGGCGGCATGCACATGGTGATCGCCCGAGAACCAGTTGTGCTTGGTGAGTGAAAGCCAGCGTTTCAGGTGAAAAGTTTCGCGATGTTCAGGCACGCCGGCCGGCACTTTAATCAGGCGTGTCTGTTCCAGATATTCCGGCCCCCGCGTAAAACTGACACTGTATTCACCGGGCGGCAGCACCACATTCTCGCCCGTGGTGCGGTAAATCTGTGGGTGGAAGAAGAAGTCGGGCGCCAGGCGGCGGCTCTGGGCCGGATAGACCCTGCCCAGGCGGTCTTTGATCAAAAAGCTGGCCATGACACTCGAGCCATCTTCATCTTTGACATCAAACACCAGCTTCACGCCGGGCTTGCAGTCGAAGAGGATATCAACATCGGCCCGAAAGCCGAGATCCTGCGAACCCTGGCCCACGTTGAAGCTGAGTCGGGCTTCACGCTTGCCGGCGTCGCGGCTGTAAATCTGCACCAGGCGATATTCAACCTCAAGCCCCGAAAGCGTGCGGGTCATGGGGCGGTCGTTAAACATTTTGATGTCGGCCCAGCGGTTGGGCACTTCTGAAAGCGGAATTGTCACCTTCGGGCTTGGCGACGAAGTGGAAGGTTTGACAAGCGGCAGGGCATTGGGGCTATCCACAGCCAGTGGGGCGGTCACACCGGCTTCGTTGGCCACCTTCACCAGAAAGACCGACCAGCCATGCTGTGTAAGGGTTTTGGCAACGGGGCCGCCATCGGCCTTTACGCGGCTTTCAGGGTTGATGTTCACATAGGCCAGGCACAGCGGATCAAGGGCATCCTGAATCGCCAGAACGGCCTTTGATGGGTTGGTCTCGGCAAGAGCCGCCTTGAGCTTTTCCTGCACCGGGGCGGGCAGGGGCTGGCCCAGCGAATCCAGCGAATCGCTGATGCGTTTGACCTGGGCCGAAAGCGGCTGGAATTCAACACCCGAAACTCGCGGAATCTGGGCGTGAATCGCCTGTGCTGCAAACACGAAATGCATCGCCGCAAAAAGTGCGATGCTGGCAAACCGGCGAGAAAAGAACATCAGAAGGTGGCCTCCGCAAGATGGGGTAATTCCAGATAGGTATTGGGCTAATGCATTAAAACCTATTTTGAACGAACCGGGCGAGTGCGTCAAAAGATGTGTGGCAACTTTCGGCAAAGATGGCCGGATTGTGCATAAAACCCGAAGACTAAGCCGCCGGCGTGCCAAAATGGGGCATGGTTCGGTGCGGCGGCAACTGCTTAACCCAGATCCCTTCCATGAACGATTTGGGTCTCTGGCTGGCCAGGGGAGATTCTTTTTGAAATTTTTTGAGGGATCAGGTTCCTCAAAATCATAAATAATATTAGGGGCTGAATGAATTGCCATTATCATGAGACCATCGCTGAAGGCAATGCAATGAAGATTCTGAGACTGTTTGAAAACGGCAGGCGTGGCAATACCGTCCGGCAAAAGCGGGTCTTTTTGCCTTTGATGGATGGCAGCAGGCTTGAGCAGCGCGAGGTGCCAACGGCAACGCCGATCAAAATTCCGCTGGAGCTGGTGAATATCAAGACGAAGCAGAACCCGGAATACAAGCTGGGAATTTATGTCGGGCTTGGCGGCGGTCCGCCCAAACTTTATGAATTTGACACCGGCGGCAAGGGATTCTGGGCCGCCTATTCGACCAAAAACCCTAACTCAGGCTGGGGCGGCGATTTTACGACCGTCGAAACCAAGACCTTGACGAACACCTATTCCTCGGGCAATTCTTACATTGCCGACCTCGTCAGCACCAGTGTCAAGTTGTATGGTGCCGGAGAAAATGGGGCTGCACCCACGCCGGTTGACCTTCCAGCCCTGCAGAATGTCAATGTTGCCCAGATCAGCAAATTTACAAATACCACGAAGCCAGCCACACAAGTGGCATGGAACAAAGCCTTGAAAGCAGGCACACCGCCGCTTTTCGGCAAGTTCTATGGCGATTTTGGGGCTGCATTGGCACCAGTAACATCTTCGGGCGGCACGAATATCTTCTCGGTTCTGCCGCAGATTCAAATTCCAGGGCTTGATGTCGGCTACACCGTGCATGTCGGCACATTTCCTGGCGACCACCAACCCTATCTCTTGATCGGTGTCGATGGCTCTGCACCTTCAGGCACTACCGAGTTGGCCATGAACCTGAACACACAGCCAGACACGGGCACGCCAGCGGCCTTTCCCGGCACGGGCGTACCCGCCTATTCCGAGCAGGTGGCCAATGCCGACGTCAAGCTTGAAAATACAAACACCGGGCACAAACAGATCTTCAGCAACATTGGCTGGACAATCGACACCGGTGCCCCCACTGCCACCATCTGGCAAAGTGGCACAACCCAGTCCGGCGTAAACCTGCGGCGGGGCTTCTTCAAGTCGGGCAGCAGCAGCAATCTGCGCGATAACCTCAAGTTCACCATCTCGGCCAATTCCGCCAAGGCAGGCCAGCCCGGGCTTGAAACCTCGACCCGCACCGGCAAGCCTTTGCCAAAAATTCCGCTCTCTGCCGGCCGGCACACCACTGGTTCGGGGCCCCAGGGCTGGAATTATGTGAACACAGGTTTCTGGACATTCACTCAATACGATGTCTCGTTTAACCTTTCCAAAGGCACTGTCGGCTTTTCTTCAATCGATACGAATCTCTCAAGCTGACACACCCATTCGCGGCAACCGTTCAACCCGAAGTGGGGAAGGTGGGCCTGGCTCAACCGGCCGGCTCACTTCCCCATTTTCATGGCCAAAAAAGCCTTGGCATAAGCCCACCAGCGGTCGGCTGTGGCATGTGAAATGGCCAGGGCATCAGCCGCCTCTTCAATCGTCAGGCCGCAGAAAAATCG
>JBJTRR010000735.1:0-3472 GCA_046076185.1 bacterium
GGTCGGCGGCGGCCACGTGCTCAACCACCCACTGCTTGCTGCCGCCGTGGCAGGCCACGCATGTCACGCCCTCTTTGGCCCGCTCAAGCGGGTTTTCGTAATAGGCTGTGGGGGTGCCTGAAGCCACGGGGAAGGCGTGGCAGCCGATGCATTCGCGGGCAGTGGCCAGGTTCTTGATGCCCAGATTTTCAGCCATTGCGTGGGCCCGCTTGCCTGCGGCCGATGCTTTGCCGGCTTTGTCGAACCAGTCGAAGGCAATGCGGTGCCTGTCAAGATGATTCCATGTCATCCATTCAGTCATTCGGCAATTGTCGGTTTTCTTGGCCGGCTGGTCGTGGCAGCCCGTGCAGTGCTTGGCCCCAAACACAAAAGCCGTGGCCGATGTTGGCTTATCCTGGGCATGAACGCTGGCCGATATGCATACATATAATGCGATAAGCAATGAAGTTCGACAAAAGACATGAATCAATTTCATTATGTTCATGATTTGTAATTCCTTTGTGCTCGCCTTTTTGATCATTGTTTATTGCTGTGATTTTGAGCGGGTGCGACTTCCGGCTGGGTTTGCAGCCTTGATTTTAGCAGGTCAATTTGCCGGCTGAGGCTGGGAGAGAGGTTCTTGCCACGGTGCGTGCGGGCCATGGCGCTCAGGGCCAGAAAGTTCTGGGCATCAGTGTCCCAGGCTTTGGGCAGTGGGTCGATTGGCTGGTTCAGGGCTTTGGTGATAATCAATTGCATTTCAGAGTCTGTCAGGCCCTGATTATTGCGTTCAATGGCCAGGCTTCTCAGCGATTTGGCCAGTGTGCGGCAGCTTTCGGTTGCCTTTCCGCGAGGCGGCAGGGGTGATTGCATTAATTTTCTGAAACTGCTGTCGAGTTCGGTTTTCAGCCCGGGTTTTTCAGTGGTCAGCGGATCAAGATCTGAGAGGAACCAGGTGCCCCAGACGGGCCGGCCGGGAAGCTCGCCCGGCTTTTTCAGGCGAACGGGGTCGGCCGTCAATGCCTGATGGCACGAATAGCAATTGGTTTCCGAAAATTCAGGCCAGGGTGCAGTCTTGGTGTCGGCCCGGGCGGCCGAAAGTTCAAGCCCGGCGGCGGCAGTCACGAGCTTGCCGGTGGCCCAAAGCCAGGCATTACGAAAGCTGGCGTCGGTTGCGGTTTGGGTCTCGTTCCACTGCTGCGGTTTTTCGCACCAGTGGTTCGGGTGAAGGTCGCTGAAGGCGGCCATTTCGAAGTTTAGCCGGGGGTGGCCGGCGGCGACCATGTCGTGGTTCATGTCGCGGTCAACCAGGTCGGCATCGCTACGCTTGCCCAGGTGGCAGCCCAGGCAGGTTTCAGTACGGCTGACCAGATTTTTCGTGTTCCGAAACTGATAATTTTGTTCTTTTGTGGCCGGGTCAAGCAATTTCCAGCTTGCCGTGGTGTGTTCATTCAGCCAGTTGCCGGCGGGCCCGTGGCACGATTCGCAACCGACACCGTCGGCATTAAATTTTCCGGTCGCAGCGAATTCCGCTTCACTTCGTGGCAGGCTGTGGCAGGCCAGGCATCGCACATCCTGCCAGGCTTCAGTCATTTTTCCGCCGCCGGCCATGTTGCGGGCAATGGTTTTGGCGGTGTCGTTAAAAAGCACGCTGAAGGCGCGGCTGTGGGGGTCGTCGGTGATCCACACGGTGTATTCACTTCGCCAGATCTCGCCACCGTTACCATCGACACAATCCTTACGACCCACTCCACCGTGGCAGGCCACTGCCGAGCACGACCCGGTGCCGGTGTAGCGTGTCTTACCTGCGGCTGCAATTGGTTCAGCGGGTGCATTGGGCAAAGCGGCGGGGATGATGGAAACGGGCGAGCGTGGCGGTTCCTGAGCCAGCACGGACTGCAAAATGCAAAGTGCAACGGCGGCAGAGGCTGTCGTGGCAAGAGCGGCTCTCAGCGTTCCCATCAGAATTGTCCCTGCGAATCAGAAATATCTTGAAAGCAGATGTTTACAATATAACATTATCATGCAATATTAAAAATGCAGTAGGTTGCCACCATCAAAGATTCGATAGAAGTGTTAAAGCCGATCAGGCTTAACATCTGACCGGTTTGCCGCAGTTGCCTACACGTGGCGGAACCAATCATTCAGGGCGTGTTCAGATGGCTAACGAACAGCAAAATGATGAACCCCGGCAAGGGCCCCGGGTGGTGCCTCGCCTGCGGACAATGCAGGAGGCTTATGGCTATTTGCCTCGGCCGAAGCTGGAAAGCCTGGCCACCGAGTTGGAAATTCCGCTGCACCGGATTCATGAAATCGTCAGCTTTTTTCCGCACTATCGGCTGAAGCCGGGCCCGGCCATTCATATTCGTGTGTGTCGCGACTTGGCGTGCGATCATGCCGGCTCGGCTGTTCTGAAGCAGCGTCTGGAAGCCCTGGTGGCTGAATTTGGCAGTGGCAAGATGGTGGTGGAATGGACAAGCTGCCTGGGCCTGTGCGACAAGGCGCCTGCGGTTCAGGCGGAATTTGAATCGCTGGGCCGCCACCCGATTGCCGTGGACGATGGTCAGGATCATCCTGAGCATATTGTAGGCCGAATGCGCGACCTGGTTGAACGATTCAGCGAAGGGCGAACCGACCTTCATGACGATGCCGGCCTGAAACCGGCCGGCCGGCCTCGATGGAAGCTGAATTACCGGAATTCGGGCGAATTGGAACTTGAAGAATTTGCTGCGGTGAAACAGTTTGCAGCCAGGTTGGTGGCAGCACCTTCGCCCGAAGCCCGGCTTGAAGTGCTGCAGGCCATGAATAACGAAATGAAATCGGCCGACCTGCGAGGCATGGGCGGGGCGGGCGTGCCGACATTTCGTAAATGGCAGGATGTGCGGGCCGCACGCGGCGAAAACCGCTATGTTGTGTGCAATGCCGACGAAAGCGAACCGCTGACATTTAAAGACCGCGAACTGCTGCTGCAGACGCCTGATATTGTGCTAGAGGGCATGATTTTTGGTGCCCTTTACAGTGGTGCGACTCAGGGTTATGTTTACATTCGTCATGAATACCCGGCCCAGATCAGGGCGATGGAAAAAACCATCAGGCGGGCCCACAAGGCCGGCGTGCTGGGCAAAAACATATTGGGCACCGGCCACGACATTGATATTGAAGTTTTTGTGAGCCCCGGCGGATATGTGTGTGGCGAGCAAAGTGCTTTGATTGAAGCGATTGAAGAGAAGCGGTCTGAGCCGCGCAACAAGCCGCCGCAGATTGAAACCAACGGGCTTTATGATTGTCCGACACTGCTGAACAATGTTGAGACATTTGCCTGGGTGCCTTCGATTTATCATTATGGTGGGGCCTGGTATGCAGGCTCGGGCGTGCAGGGTGGGCCGTGGTATGGCAGGGCAGGGCGAAGGGCGAATGCTTCAAGGGGCATGCGGTTTTTCTCTCTGTGTGGCGATCTGAAGCGGCCGGGCGTGCATGAAGTGCCCAATGGCAC
>JBJTRR010000736.1:0-4436 GCA_046076185.1 bacterium
CGGGTCAGAATATCTCGGGAGCGGCCTGGGCTGATTACGAATCGTCGTATGGCACGGATGGCTGGCGTGGCACCCCGTGCCATACCAACTGTGACAACGATAACGAAGACTATGCTTTTCATCCTGGCGGAGCCAATAAGCTCTATGCCGACGGCTCAGTTCGATTCATGAAAGAATCGACAGACATAAAAGTGTTTGCCCGGCTTCTCACCTATTCCGGTGGCGAAGTCGTTTCAGCCGACCAGTATTGATATTAAGCAAGGCACGAGACATGAACAATAAAATCACTTCGGTAAGATATTTTATCGTATCGCTGCTTGTGGCAGGTTGTGGAACAGCCAGCCATAATGGCCATGATCTCGTGCCAGTTTCTGGTTCTATTCTTGTCGAAGGCAAGGCTCTTGAAGGCCTTGTTGTCGAGTTCAAGCCTTCATTCAAATGGCCTGATGAGAAAATGCCATTTCCGCGTGGAACGACTGATGCCGAAGGGAAATTTAACATTGGCACGTTGAACAGCCACGATGGGGCCATGCCTGGCGATTATCTTGTTTCGGTTAAAACGGTTTCGTCGGATGGTCTTGGCAAGCTCTCAGCACCAATTGCCCCAGAGTATTCTGATCCTGAAAAATCAGGATTGAAAGTGACTGTTTCTAAGAACTCAGCTGAAATACCTGTTCTGAAATTGAAATCAAACATGATTGAACAGAAAATTCAGAAAAATTTGCCGAAGAAATAATATTTACATTTGTTTTGGAATAAGATGAATCAAATTTGTAGCAGGCTTCATCAGTCAAGTTTTACGCGAAATGATAAACACCCTTTTCACTGAGAAATTTATTTCCTAGTAAGATGCCAGGACGATCAGACCGTATCAATTCTTAAAATCCGGGCGGCACAGAATTTAAATTCTGGAATTTTGCCGAAAGGGTCGAGGGCCGGGTTGGTCAGCAGGTTCGCTGCGGCTTCGGCAAAACAGAATGGTATGAAGATCATGCCGGGCGGCACATCGCGGTCGGCACGGGTTTTCAGGCGAATTTCACCGCGACGGGTTTCGACTTTGACAAATCCACCGGGCTTAACGCCAAGGCGTTTGAGTTCTCGCGGATTGACAAACACCGTAGGTTCCGGCTCAATGTCGTCAAGCACGCCGGCCCGCCGGGTCATCGCCCCTGTGTGCCAGTGTTCAAGCACGCGGCCTGTGGAAAGCACCAGCGGGAATTCGTCGCTTGGCACCTCATCAGGCGGCAAGACTTTGGCCGGCACCAGCCGGCCTTTTCCATCTGTGGTGGGGAAGCGTTCGCCGAAAATCACTTCGTGGCCGTCTTCATGTTCGCTGTCGCAGGGGTAGGTCACAGCCCCTTCACGCTCAAGCCGGTTCCAGGTGATACCCCTGAAGCCCTTAAGGCCCTGCCTCACTTCGTTGAAGACATCGGCCGGGCCGTCGTAGTGCCAGTCAAGGCCCATGCGATTGGCAATCTGCTCAATGATCCAGAGATCCTGGCGGGCCTCGCCGGGCGGCAGGACTGCAGGCCGGGCAAGCTGAACACGACGATCAGTGTTTGTAAAAGTGCCTGATTTTTCTGGAAATGCCGAGGCCGGCAGCACCACATCGGCATGAAAGGCTGTTTCGGTGAGGAAAATTTCCTGTACGACCAGATGATCTAGCATGCTCAGGGCTGTGCGGGCATGATGCAGATCAGGGTCGGACATGGCCGGGTTTTCACCCATGATGTACATGCCCCGCACCTGACCAGCGTGAATGGCCCGCATGATTTCGACAACCGTCAGGCCCGGCTTGGGGTCAAGATCAGCCTTGCCCCAGAGCTTTTCATAAAATTCGCGGGCCGCAGGGTCAGCCACCGAGCGGTAATCGGGGAAGACCATGGGTATCAGACCAGCGTCAGAGGCACCCTGAACATTGTTCTGGCCACGCAGAGGGTGCAGGCCCGTGCCCGGCCGGCCGACCTGCCCGGTGAGAAGGGCCAGGGCAATCAGGCACCTGGAATTATCGGTGCCATGCACATGCTGCGAAATGCCCATGCCCCAGAAGATGATTGAGGCGCGGCTGGTGGCGTAATCGCGTGCGAACTGGCGGATTGTGCCGGCTTCGATACCGCAGAGAGGGGCCATGGCTTCGGGGGACTGACTGGCCATTTCGGCAGCAAGTTCGGCAAAACCCTTGGTGTGACTCTCGACGTAAGACGAATCATAAAGCTTTTCTTCGATGATGGTGTGAATCATGGCTGACAGAAGTGCGACATCTGTCCCGGGGCGAAACTGCAGGTGACCGGTGGCAAGGCGGCTCAGGCTTTGTCGTCGCGGGTCAGCGATGTAAAGCCTTGAACCCTGTTTCACGGCATTTTTGATAAATGTCGCAGCCACTGGGTGATTTACCGCCGGGTTGGCACCGATGATGAAAATCACTTCGGAATCAGCGGCCGCCGAAAATGGTGCGGTGACTGCACCGGAGCCAATACATTCCATGAGTGCTGCGACACTTGACGCATGGCACAGGCGTGTGCAGTGATCGACATTGTTTGTGCCGAAACCGGTGCGCACAAGCTTCTGGAAGAGATAGGCCTCTTCGTTCGAGCCTTTGGCCGAGCCAAAACCGGCCAGGGCTGACGGGCCATAAACGTCGCGGACGGCACGCAGGCCGGCTGCGGCACGTTCAAGGGCTTCGGCCCAGGTGGCCTGGCGGAAGTGTGTCCACGGGTTGGCCGGGTCCACCTGCACATCCCAGCCACGAGGGGCATCGTCGCGACGCACCAGAGGGGTTGTCAGACGATGTGGATGACTGATGTAGTCGTAGCCAAATCGCCCCTTGACACACAGACGGTTGTGGTTGGCCGGGCCATTTCGCCCTTCCACCGCCACAATTTTGTTCTGATGAATCTGATAAGTTGCCTGGCAGCCGACACCACAATAAGGGCAAAGGCTATCAACCGAGTGTTCCGGCTCAATGACTTTCAGGCCAGCGGAATTCACCAGCGACGCCGGTAAAAGGGCACCTGTCGGGCAGGCCTGGACACATTCGCCACAGCCGACACATGTTGATTCGCCCATGGGCGACTGCATGTCGAAAACAATTGTCGAACGGTGCCCGCGATGGGCCATGCCAATGACGTCGTTCACCTGCACTTCGCGGCAGGCACGCTCGCAAAGGTTGCAGTTGATGCAGGCATCAAGCCCGACGGCGATTGCCACATGACTTCTGTCGGGTTGGGCCCGGTGTGCAGCGGCCGGAAAGCGGCTGCCACTGACACCCATGGTGTCGGCCCATTGCCAGAGAGAGCTGTTCGGGTCGCGGGCTGTGGCACGAGGCGGCTGGTCGGCCACCAGCAGTTCCATTACCAGTTCACGCGATTTTCGGGCCCTGTCGCTTTGTGTGCTGACTTTCATGCCAGCGATGGGCACACGCTTGCATGATGGGGCCAGAACGCGTTCGCCGGTGATTTCAACCACGCACACTCGACAATTGCCGTCAGGCCGATAGCCAGGCTCGTGCCTGTAGCAGAGGTGCGGCAGGGCATTGCCCAGGCGGCGGGCGACCTGCCAGATGGTTTCGCCGGGCCGGGCTGAAACAGGCTGGCCGTCAAGCTCAAAGCTGATTTCCTGCAAATTCGTGTTGTGTGCTGCTTCGGCAGGGCTGCTCATCGCAAGTCCTCCGGAAAATGCTTTATGATGCAGAGAATTGGATTTGTCGCGGCCTGACCAAGCCCGCAGATTGACGCATCACGCATGACAAGTGACAAATCACTGAGCAAGTCTGAATCCCAAACGGGCTGGCCCATCAGCGTTACTGCTTTTTCTGTGCCTACGCGGCAGGGAGTGCACTGGCCGCAGCTTTCATCTTCAAAAAATCGCATCAGGTTCAGGGCCACATCACGCATGTTGTCGTGGTCGGAAAGCACAACCACGGCGGCCGAGCCGATGAAGCAGCCTTGTGCTTCAAGCGTGCCGAAATCGAGAGGAATGTCGTTTAAGCGTGCCGGCAGAATTCCGCCGGAGGCACCGCCCGGCAGATAGGCCTTGAATTGGTGCCCGGCAGCCATGCCACCGCAATATTCGTCAATAAGTTCCTGAATGGTAATTCCGGCCGGGGCCAGTTTCACGCCAGGGTTTTTGACCCGGCCCGAGACGGAGAAGCTTCGCAGGCCCTTGCGGCCGTTTCGTCCCTGCAGGGGGAGCCAGTCTGGCGGGTTGTCAAGTATCAGGGGTATCCAGTGCAGCGTTTCAATGTTGTGAATCAGCGTTGGCCGACCAAAAAGCCCGGCCTGGGTGGGGAATGGTGGCTTCTGGCGGGGGTAGCCACGCTTGCCCTCAATGCTTTCGAGCATGGCCGTTTCTTCGCCGCAGATGTAAGCCCCTGCGCCTCGCCGCATTTCCAGGTGCCCAGGGCTGCAAAAGCCGGCCGATTCAAGCGATTGAATCTC
>JBJTRR010000737.1:0-1302 GCA_046076185.1 bacterium
TCTTGCTGAATTCCACGAAACCGGCGGCACCCGCCTGGCCACCCGCAAAAGGCTTATGCTTGATGCCCTGAAACGCACCAGCCGATACGACGCCATGATCTCGGGCTGGATCGAAAAACAGCTTGCCACCGCTGAAACCGCCGCACCGGCCGCCGAATCGCCCTTCCCGCCAAGCTGGTCGCCTGACCGGCCGCTGAAGCTGAAGTCAACCCTGCGCTATGGCGAAAACCCCCACCAGTCGGCCGCATGGTATATTGAGCCCGACGCCACCGGCCCCAACCTGGCCACTGCTAAAATATTACACGGTAAGGAATTGTCGTATAACAACCTGCTTGATCTCGACAGTGCCCTGCGGCTGGTACGAAACTTCACCGAGCCGGCCGCCTGCGTCCTGAAGCACAACAACCCCTGCGGCGCCGCCATTGCCGCCGATGTGGCCACCGCTTTTGAGCGAGCCTATGAAGGCGACCCCGTTTCAGCCTTTGGCGGAATTGTCGGCACCAATCGCGTGATTGACGCAGCCACAGCCGAGCGAATGGCCACGCCAGGGCGGTTTCTGGAATGTATCATCGCCCCCGGCTTCACGCCCGAAGCCCTTGAGATTCTGAAAACCCGCCCAAGCTGGAAGAACAGTGTGCGTCTGGTCTCGCTTGAAGCCGATCTGAAGCCCGGCCAGGGCTTGCCGGGCGGCTTTGACTGGCGTCGGATTGAAGGCGGCGTGCTGCTTCAGGACTGGGACGCCGTTGAAGCCGATGACTCAGCCTGGCAGGTGGCCACCGACCGCCAGCCGACAGCGGCCGAGCGTCGCGACCTGGCCTTTGCCTGGGTGGTCTGCCAGGCGGTGAAATCAAACGCGATTGTGGTGGCCAAAGACGGCCAGCTGCTGGGCACGGGTGCAGGCCAGATGAGCCGGCTTGACAGTGTGCGAATAGCAACATCAAAGGCCGGCGAGAAGGCCAGAGGCGCGGTGCTGGCCTCCGACGCCTTTTTCCCGTTCCGCGACGGCCCTGATGTGGCGGCTGCGGCGGGCATTACGGCGATCATTCAGCCCGGCGGCTCGAAGCGCGACGACGAGACTTTCACCGCCTGCCGCGAACACAACATGGCGATGATTCTGACCGGCCGCCGCCACTTCAGGCATTGATTTGACGAATGGAATTGCTGTCGATCTGTGGACGCATGTCCACGGTGATTATTACCAGATAAGCTATACCCGTTGGGCACGAGTAATCGTGCTGTTTTCCTGTTATTTTAAACGTTGAGCGGTGGGTCACGGCTTGCCGTGACATCTTAATCAGTTAC
>JBJTRR010000738.1:0-5700 GCA_046076185.1 bacterium
CGACGAAGTGGGCGACGACGAAACCAGCCTGGAAGAGGCCATCAGCATTGCCAACCGCAACCGCACACCTGTCTATGTGATGGGTTCGCCGGCCCTGTTTGGGCGAACCATGGGCAAGATGGACTACCGCGACCCCAAGACCGGGGCAGTCTATCCGGGTCTTGATGTTCGTCAGGGGCCGGAAAGTGTCATGCCCGAGCAAATCCAGATTCCCTTCTGGTATCCGCAGCAGAACCCCGGCCAGCCAATGAGCTCCGGCTTCGGCCCTTATGCCCTTTCACGACTGGCGGCACAGACTGGCGGCATATACTTCATCAGCCGTGATGCACCCGGCTGGCGCGAATTTCGTGGCGACCACCTGCGTGAATATCGCCCTGAACTTGGAACCCGGGCCGATTATGAAAAGGGCCTGGCCCAGTGGCCTTTGCGCCGAGCGCTGGTTCAGGCCTCGGCCGCCACCGACCGCACCACCCAGGGTGCCCCCGGGCTGGTTTTTCCGCCGGTTGAAGATGAAAATTTCAATCGCAACATGCTCCAGCAGCAAAGTCAGGCGGCCCAGTGGTCCTATCTGGTGGAAGCGGCCCTGGTGCCCATCGAAAAAGCCGCACCGGCCCGCGACCGCGAGCCCTCGCGCCGCTGGCGTGCCCATTACGACCTTATGCGTGGCCGCCTGCTGGCCCTTCGTGTGCGGTGTGTTGAATACAACTCGGCCTGTGCCAAGATGCGTAAGGAACTGCCAAAATTCGCCAACCCCGCCTCAAACGCCTGGCGGCTTGAACCCTCCACTGAAATCGTCTCGGGCGAGAAAGCCAAATCAGCCGCGACTGAAGCCGAGAAATATCTGAAAAAAGTGGTCGAAGAACACCCCAACACGCCCTGGGCCGACCTGGCCAGCCGCGAACTTGCCGCGCCCCTGGGCTTCAAATGGGTGGAATACACGTTGCCACCGCCACCCCGGGCCATGCCTGCCGGTAATGCCGCCCGCCGGCCCCAAACCAAAGCCACAGCACCGGCAGCTCCGCCCAAACTTTGATCTATAACGGGGCATAAAACGGACAGGTGTGTGGCAAAAAATGGACAGATCATGCTCAATTTCGGCAACATTTTGCCAGCAGACTCTTTCCTTCATACTTTTGCCACTCCTAAAATAGATCTGAACACAGTTGCGACTCCTGATCTGGTGTCGCATCATCCCGGCGAATCCTGAACAAAGTGGTTGACGCGTCGAAACCCCTGGCAGGCAGGAGCAATCATGGTGGAAAGTGACGGGACGAATCAAGGACCTGAGAAGCCGAAGCGCCGCGAGCGTGCAGGTAAAACTCACACCCCGATTCTGCGCGAACGCACTTCAAGCCTGAAGACAACGCTGCGTGCCATGCCCGCCTGGCTCGTCAGCTTGGTTATTCACGTCCTGACACTTGGGTTGCTGACACTGGCCACCTTCGCCACATCAAGCGACGAAAAAAAGCTGTCGTCGTTTAATGCTTCGCCTTACGACACCAAGGTCGCCCCCGAAGAAGTCGTGCAGATGCTGACCGACCCTTCCGACGACCCAACCCGCACGCTTTCCTCAGCCGCCAATGCCAGCGACCTGGCTGCCGCCGTGGCCCCTTCGCCCACACCTGCCGTCGCTGAAAATGGCCGGTTCAGCCGCCCTGAAGATCTTACCGTCGATGTCGTCGTGCCGAAAATCACGTCGAATTTTGTGATGCCCATGGCTTCCAAGCTCCTCGTCGGCCAGTCGGGCTTCAAGGGAGATGTGCAGCCCGCCAGTGAAGTGGGCGAGGCTCTTGACCAGATCTCTCGCGAGATTCTCGTGCAGCTTGGCCGCCAGCGGGTGGTCGTTGCATGGCTTTTTGACGAGTCTGAATCCATGCGCGACGACCAGCAGGCGATCCTGGCCAAGTTCGACCGCGTCATGGCCGAACTGACCGACCGGGTTGACCAGGCCAGCCAGATGCGTGCCGACACCGACGCCCGCAAAGACATTGCCGAAGTTGACCTGAAAAAGAAGAACGCACGCCGGCGGCCCCAGCAAAGCAGCGACCCTCTGCGGCATGCCGTGATCGGCTTCGGCGAGCAGTTCGACCTGATGCAGGAACCCACAGCCGACCGCAAGCTGATCGCCGCCGCCGTAAACAAGCTGCGGGTTGACACCACCGGCACCGAAAACACCATGGCCGCCATCGCCCAGACCCTGCGACGCTATGGCTCGCTGAGCACACCAGAACAGAAGGTCATGATCGTGCTGGTGACCGACGAATCTGCCGACGATTTCGCCAGCGGCGAGGAAGTCATGTCGGCCTGCAAGCAGCTGAACGTGCCGGTTTTTGTCATCGGTCGGCAGGCCATGTTCGGCACCGACCGGCTGCAATACCGCTGGGTTGACCCCCAGACAAAAGACGTTTACTGGACAACCATTCGCCGCGGGCCCGAATCAGCCATGGCCGAAACCCTGCAGTGGGACGGCCTTCACCCCCGGCGCGAAGATCAGCCCTCAGGCTTTGCCCCCTACGACTTGGCCCGGCTGACCAAAGAGACTGGCGGCCGCTATTTTCTGCTGCCCACCGCTGAAAACGAGCGTGTGCGTCAAATCGAAAAAGCCTATAACTACAACGACATCCGCGAACTTTCACCCGACTACGAAGGCCGCCAGGCCTATCTTCGCCGCCTCAATGGCTCGCGGCTTCGCACCAGCATCGCACAAATGATTGAGCAGACCCGCAATTTCGGCATGCGTGAGGAATTCTCGATTAATCCGACTGAAACCATGCCCCAGCTTGTGGAATCAAACACCCAGGCCCGCCAGCGTCTGATGGTTGTGGCCAACCTTGAAAAACAGCTCAGGGCCCTTGAACGAGACCGCGACCGCGAGCCCGAACGCCGCTGGCAGGCCAATTACGACCTCATGCTCGCCCAGCTTGTCTATGCCCAGGTCAAGCTCACTGAATATATCGCACTGCTCGAATCATGGGCCCGCGATATTCAGGCCAACAAGCCGCCCGTGCCGCAGAACAGGCCGGGGCAGGACAAAATTGTCACCTTCACCGTGGGCCATCGCCCCCAGCGCAATGCACCCGCACAACTGACCGACGCCAAAATGGAGGAAGCCCGCAGGCTCTTCGCCAAAGTGCAGTCGCTTTACCCCAACACGCCCTGGGCCGATCTCTCGAAAAACCTGCAGGATCGCGGCTTTTCCGTGGGCCGGGGCGAATGGGCCCGCAGCCCACTCTATCAGGATCGGGCCAAACTCATTCCCAAATTCTGACTGATTCTGCACCTGCCAGCATAATTTTTTACGGCCACGCTTGATTATCTTCAGGGACCCCCTGATAATTGCCTTAAGTCGCTTCTTTGCTTCCAAAAAAGCTTGATTTCTAGAGGTTTTTGTGAAAGGCACTGCATGAATCACGTCACTCTCTACAGCAATGGTACAGCCGTCATTTCGCGCGAATACAGGGTCGAGGGTGATACACCTGTCAAAATTCAGATACCTGTCTCAAAAGTCAATCTTGATGACGTAATCTCATCACTTTCCGTTTTTGGCGAGGTGGCCATCGCCTCTCCGCCCACCTATGCCCCCACCAATGCCCAGGCCACTTCGCTCACGCTTGAATCCAAGAATATCCTTGTGGATATGGTGACAAAACTGGCCGGGGCCGAAGTGGAAGTCGAAGCCGGCCAGTTTTACAAAGGTCGTCTGGTCGGCCTTCAGCCCTCAAAAAAAATCGTAAACCAGCAATTGGTCAGTATTCCCATGCTGGTGGTGCTTACTGAAAAAGGCCTGCAGCAGGTGAAACTTGAGGCCGTGGTTGCCCTGCGATTTATCGACGCCATGGTTCAGGGCGAAATCAACAAGGCCCTGCAAACCAGCCTGCAGAAAATCAAGCCCGACAGCAGCTTTGTCGAGCTTTCTCTTCGCCCGCTGCAAGGCCCCACCACAGCCATTCTGCAATATGCCACACCCGTCGCAGCCTGGAAAATTCGCTATCACCTGCGCATGACCGACGGCCGTCTTGAGCTTGACGGCCAGGCCATTGTTGACAACGACACCGACGACGACTGGGTCGAAACCATGATCACCACCGTCACTGGCGAGCCCATCACCTTCTCAACCGATCTCGCCGAAATCGGCCGCCCCAATCGCAGCCGTGTGAATCTTGTCCGAAAAGAGACAAAAAACGCCGTTTCTGCCGCGCAAGGTCGGGTAAGGCACCTTAAAACCATGAGTGTTAATGAAATCGAAAACAATTACGATCTGCGCGACATGGATTCAGAACCTTCAATTCCGACAGCGTTTTTAAAATCAGGCAATCGCCGGAAGGCCGACCAGACTCAAGCCGAAGTTCGCGAAAGCGGCAGCCTGAGCATCTTCCATTCGCCCCACCCGTTCTCCATTCAGGCCCATCGTTCAGCCATCATTCCGCTGTTTCGAACGAGTTTTGATTCCGGTAAACCATATCTCTTCTATAACGAGCGACAAGACATCCAAAACCCCTTCCGGGCCATCCGGTTTGTCAATCAGTCCAGCCATTCCCTCGGCCGGGGCGTGTGTGAAGTCTTCATCGACGGCGATTTTCAAGGTAAATCCATCCTTGAAAGCACCAAGCAGGGCCAGGATGCTTACGTCATCTTCGCCCGTGAAACCGGCGTCGTGGTCAGCAAAAAAGTTGACACACTGGAAAGCAGGCTGGTCGTCGTGAAACTTTCCGGCGGTAAAAGGTTCTGCAGATATATGGCGAAACACACCACGCGATACACCATCACCAACGACCAGGCCTCTGAATTTCAGCTTGAGCTGGAACACCTGCGCACCGACAATTCATCCGTCGAATTGGAAATAGATGCCGCCATCGGCGATGTGACACGTGTCGAAATTCCAGGCGGTGAGCGCATCGGCGTAAAATTGCTGCCGCTCAAAAGGCAGCAGATCAAAGTCGTTGAGCAGATCATTCACCATGAAGATGTTCAGCTCGACAGCAACTGGCTGGTAAGAGTCACACAGGCGTCAGACTCGTCTCTGCTTGATCATCCCGTTGTCGCCGCCTGTCTCGATATTCAGCAGCAAATCGATGAAACCAAAGACCTTATCGACGAAAAAGAAGCCGAAAGCAAAGCCCGCAACGAGGAACAGAAACGGGTGATCGAACTGATTCCCCATGCCCATCCGGAACAGGCCGCCCAGTGGCGCCATGAACTCGCCGAACTGGAAAAACAGCAGCGAGACCTGGTTCGCAACACCCTGCCCCAGCTCAAGCAGAATATCAAGCGGCTCAAAGAAGATCTCAGTCAAAAACTCTCAGGCCTTTTCTACGAATGGAACGCCTGATAATATTTTCTGAATTCAAGCGTTATCTCCTACAGTCCAAATCCTTTAGCCGGAGAATTGACCGATGAGTGCAGGTGCAGCGGCAGCATTGGCGGCCAGCCAGATGATGACACTCAACGCCATTGGCGGCCTGGTGACATTGAAACCCGCCGATTTTCTCGCCCTGGTTCAAAAACAGCCAGGCGGCCTGGTTATTCATTCAACCGTCCGCCGATCCTTCTCAGGCACACGCCAACATCAGTATCTGACATCTTACAAAGGTATTGGTTTCTACGCCAAATCCGACGATCCACTGCCTCTACCGCCCGATACCGAACTGATCGAAGCTGAAAAAATCTGGCCCGGTCAATAAATCACCAAATAGCAAGAGG
>JBJTRR010000739.1:0-8217 GCA_046076185.1 bacterium
AATCACTTTCATACCAGGCAATGGCGGCTCGGCAAAGCCTTCAATCGAAAAAACGCCGCCGTATTTCTTGATTAATGGAAATTGCATTTGATCTGCATTGAAATTCAATCCGGCCTCTGCAGTTGTATCTGCCAAAACGGAAGCAAATATTGTCGCTGCCACACAATTTCTTCGTGTCAGTCTCATCCTCGTCCAATCCCTTCCATTGAATGTCCACCTGAGTCATCAGATGGACAAAACATTCTTCGTTATCACCCACAAGGCTACCAGCAAAATCGCTACGGCAAAAGCCTGTTGCAGCCGCGGCCCACGAATCCGCCGGGCAAGCCATGTGCCAAGGGCCATCCCTGAAAGTGAGCCTGTCAGGAATAAAATACCTGTTTCAGCGGGAACCGGTTCACCCTCAAGAACAATGCCAATCACGGCCGAACAACTGACAAGCGTAATCACAAGCAGCGATGTTCCCACAGCGTTTTTCACATCCATGTGGGCCAGCAAAACCAGCACCGGCACTATGATAAATCCGCCACCAATGCCGAACAGGCCGGTAAGCACGCCCACAACGGCACCCGTCAAGCCCAGCAGTCGGGCGCATCGACTTGTCACGCGCAGCCGCCCTTCCGGATCATAGGGACAACTGGGCCCTCGGCCGCCAAAATCATCGACATGTATGAACGCATCGGCCGGTTTTCTGGCTGATTTCCACATCCGAAATGCAATAATCAGCATAAGCAACCCGAAAAGAAACATCACAATTGCATCTGGCAACTGGTTGCCAAGCCAGTCGCCCAGGGGTGCTGTCAGCATGCCTGTTGAAGCAAATGCAATTCCAGGTTTCATTTCAACCTGATGCCGCCGATACCTTAGAATAAAGCCTGTGAATGCCGTTGCACCCACGGCCAGAATTGATATGATCGTGGCCTGCCTTGGCGGCAATCCATTGCCATAAACCAGCAAAGGCACCGCAAATATCGCCCCGCCTCCACCCGTCAGGCCAAGCGATAACCCTGTTATCAGACCAAATGCAATTGTAATCGGATTCATTTCCACGCGACCTCGCCCGATCAGGATGAAGCTGTCTCAAAACCATTTTCAGTTGAATTTTCAAGGAAGCTGGCAGGTTGAACTGGAAGCCGCCCAGGCCTTGTAACCTCCTACAAGATCAACGACCTGCTTAAATCCATGATTCATCATAATACCACTGGCGATTGATGACCGGTATCCGCCCTCGCAGTGCACCACAATCGGGCTGTCTTTCGGCAGCAGCCCCAGCTTATCTACCAAATGCGTTACCGGAATGTTTATGCTGTTATCAATATGCCCACCCGCATATTCTTTTTCACTCCGAACATCAATCACCACTACTTTTTCGCCTGATGCAATCATGTCGGCCAACGCCTGGGCCGTAATCCGGCGCGTTTTTCGCTCCAGCTCCGGGTGATTCTCCAGCGCCTTCATCCCGTCTTCCAGATAGCCGACTGCATTGTCAAAACCAATCCGGCCCAGCCGCATCACCGCTTCTTCCACCTGATCCTGATCACCAATGACAATAATCGGATCTTTTGAATTCAGCATCGAGCCCGCCCAGGTTGCATATTTACCCTTTAATGCAATATTAATCGATCCCGTCAAATGCGAACCGGCATAATCAAGCCCGTCACGCACATCAAGCAGCTGAGCACCCAAGCCTGACATCTCAATCACTTTTTCAAGACGAATCGGCTTGATGGCTACAGTCATAGCATTTTCAAGGGCAGGGCGTTCCTGTCGATTTAATATCGCGTCGTGTACGAAATAATCCGGCGCCTCAGGCTGGTCTTCCGTCACGATTTGTTTAAATTGCGAAAAGCTCATCGGCTTCATCGCATAATTAAATCGCTTTTGCTCGCCAATCGTCGAATGTAAATCCTGCCCCAGATTCTTGCCACACATGCTGCCCGCACCATGGGCCGGGTAAACCAGCGTTGAATCGGGCAGTTTTGATATCTTGTTGAAGATGGAATCATAGAGCATCGCGGCCAGTTCATCGGCCGTAACCCCAATAGAGGCAAGCAGATCCGGCCTGCCAACATCACCCACAAAAAGCGTGTCGCCTGTCAGCACGGCATGCGGCACGGTTTCACTCCCGGTCCTGTCATAAACCAGCACACTCAGCCCTTCCGGCGTGTGGCCCGGCGTTTCCATAAATTCCAGGGCCACCTTCGGGCCAAGCTCAATCCGCTCGCCATCTGATACATGTCTCACACTGAATTCCGAAGTTGCCCGCCTCGCCATGACTATCTCGGCACCAGCCCGCTCTCGCAACTCAATGTGTCCAGCCAGAAAATCGGCATGAAAATGCGTCAGAATTACATATTTGATCGTAAGCCCATTTGATTTCGCATCTTCAAGATACTGGTCAATATCACGCTGCGGATCCACAATCGCAGCTAACCCTGAATCTTCATCAGCCACCAGATACGAAGCGTGCGAAAGACAACTCAAATAGTACTGGTCAAGAATCATGGCCCCATCTCCTTCTTTTTTCGCTGAAACTCCAACTCGACACACCCTGGTCTGATCTGATCATCCATATCTCGTAATGTCGTGAATTGACGACATATTGGCTCAAAAAAAGCCGGTTCACTCGCCTCCACAACCGCAGTTGAATCGCTCTTTCAAGCAGGCGAGCAGGGGGGCGACGTGGGTATCAATCACCCGATAATAAGTGCTGCGTCCGTCGCGATCGGCCGCCAGAAAGCCACATCGCTGCAACAGCCTCAGATGCTCACTCGCCAGATGAGAGGCAATGCCACAGGCTTCTGCCAGCTCGCCCACCCGATATTGCTCACTCAGCAACATCTGCAACATCCGCAGCCGCACAGGGTGCGCCAGCGTCTTCAGGCATTCCGCTGCCGCCTCAAGCGATTTGGCTTCCTGCTCGGTCGGCGGCACTGTCACCCGACTCATCTCAACCACCCTCCCATACACCTCAGTTCTCTCATACCACCTCACAACTATATCATTATATCTTGAGCTTACGATATGTCAATCCATTCTTTTTCATACGATTCCTCCAGCTTTATTTGAGATTTTCTGTTCTGTTTACAAATTTATCTTGACAGATTTTATTGAATAAAGGATTTTTATCCCTTATACAGATTAATCAGTTGCCATATCAACTGATATAGTCGTTTAAGTAGGATGCGCAGGCTTTATCATCAGGGAGGTTCGCCAGCCATGTCGATGACTGCAAGAGTACTCAGCCAGAAACCTGCTGCGGCTGCCAATGCTGTTCAGCACGGACTTTCAGGAAGTCACTACGTTCCAGAACATGCCCGTGATCACATATCGGCACTGGTTGAAAGTATCAAAAATACTTACTACACAGTCTCGCCTGAAGAAGAAGAGATGGTGCTTGAGCTGGCCATCTGCCGCTGGCAGGTTTATGAGGTGGACAGACTGATCGATATCAAGGCCCAGAATGAGTTTAAGCGAGGGCCTGAATATTTTGAAAAGCACCTTCAGGCCGAATTTGGCGAACATCTTGCCCTCTTCAACCGCGACCCGCTCCTCGGTGTGGCCGCCCTTTCCACCACCATCAGGGGCTGCGAATTTTTGCTCGGTATCTGGAGCGAAGCCAAATCCATTCTGGCCGAATGCAAACCCATTCATCCCCTGATTTTGCATAAAATTGTGCAAGCCATGGGTTCGCCCTGGTCGCTTGAAAACATTACATCAGAAGCTCTCGCCAAGGTGGCAGGTTTCATCCAGCTTATGGGCGGCGACACCGACCTGTCCCAGCTTTGGGTTAAATATGAAACCCTTACAGGTTTTAATCTTAAGGAGCGTCTGAAGTTCCATCTCAACCAGGCTGCAACCGACCCTGACCTTAAGAACAGCCTGATTCAGTTTATTGATTCTAAAATTCGGGAAATCTCTGCAATTAAGGAAATTCTTGATACGCAGTTAGTGAACCGTATCGAGGTATTTTCCAATGTTTATGCAGGTTACGGCATGCTCGACCCTGCCGAGACAAAACATGTAAACACTCTTAGACGCTATCAGACACGTGCCAGAAACAGGGCCCGCGAGCTTGATAAAATCCTGCTTGGTCGCAATTCTGGTTCTCTTGAACCGACCAGGTCAACACGCTCGTCAAAGAAAAAAAAGCAGCGATCCCGATACGACTCGTCGCTTGATCCCGACTTGGTGCATCCACCTGGCTCGAACACCGTTCAGGACATCCATGATTACATGGATTCCGTCGATCGTTACGAACGGTCGAACAAGCAGGCAAATGACTACTTCGAGCCATACCCGGGTAACATTTCGAAGGCCACCAGGCCCGCTGCCCCGGCCGTCACCCAGAACCAGAAGCCAGCAGATGTTAGGAACCCGCCAAAATCAACCCCTTATCAGGAATTTATCACCAATTTACAAAACAAAATCAAAGAAGGTTCGGCAAAACGGCTCCAGCAGCACCAGGAGGCTATGAAAGAGGCAAAATTAAAGCAACAGAAACGGACCATTGGTGCGGTTCTTGATCATTCAGCCACCAAATTGTAATGACAAAACGCAAAAATCATCGCAGACCCTGCTCTGAAGAAATGGCCTGTACCATTTCCCGATCGGGCAGGGCTGGTTAATTCACTTTCGTTGAGCAATCCGGCGATTTTCGCAGGAGCTTGAAAAAGGGGCCTCGCTCGCGGAAGCGCAGCGTGCGAGCCTGATACCTTTTTCCGCAGAACGTGAATGAAATGGCCCTGCCCGATCAGGGCTTGTTAATTATCTTAAGTTATTATAATAGAATACTTTATAACTTATATTCTTCAGGTTGCCTCAGCCACCTGCCGGCCGTTATTGCCATGAAAAAATGGAATTGGTTTTACCCTCATGCCCCGACCAATTATGATGATTCAACCAACATCTGAACCAGGCCCTGGCTATAAAACATCTATAAGATTCATACGACCAATGAAAATTCGGGTTTTCCTACTTTTTCTGCTGTTTTCGGCAACGTGTTCCATGGTTCAGGCCGGGCAATTGGCCCCACGGCCGAATATTCTGTGGTTTGTAGTCGATGACATGTCGGCCAATTTTTCATGCTATGGTGAAAAGCTGATTGAAACCCCTGCGGTTGACAGGCTTGCCCGAGAAGGCACCCGTTTTGCCAACGCTTTTGTCACAGCGCCAGTCTGTTCGCCGTGTCGATCAGCACTGATCACAGGCATGTATCAGACATCTATCGGAGCCCATCATCACCGCAGCGGCCGGGGAACCGAGAAAATTCATCTTCCTGAAGGTGTCAAACCCTTACCTGAAATCTTTCAGAATGCTGGCTACTACACCTGTATTGGCAGCGGCCTTAAAAACGATACCCAGACGACTGCCAAAAAGAAGCGCCAGGCCACAACTCTGGGCAAGACCGACTACAATTTTGAGTGGAAACCAACGATCTATGATTCATCCGATTGGTCCGGCCGCCAGCATGATCAGCCTTTTTTCATGCAGGTGCAGCTCTCGGGCGGTAAACTTCGCGGCGGCACCGACACCGCTGCCCAAAAGCTCTCAGGCCAGGCCAAAACCGCTTTTGGCAAAGCCATTTCGCCCGACGAAGTCACTCTGCCCCCTTACTACCCCAGCGACCCCGTCAATCGCCGCGACTGGGCAGCTTATCTAGACTCCGTGCGGTTCACCGACCAGCATGTCGGCAAAGTCATCGAACGCTTGAAAAACGAGGGGCTTTATGAAAATACACTTGTCATTTTAATGACCGATCACGGCATCAGCCATGCCCGTGGCAAGCAGTTTCTTTACGATGAGGGAACGCACATTCCGTTCATCATTCGGGGGCCAGGCATTTCAGGAAACAGAGTTCGCAATGATCTGATCGAACATATTGATATGGCTGCAATTTCGCTGGCAGCCGCAGGAATTGCAATTCCTAGAAAAATGCAGGCAAAAAATAACATGAGCCCGGAATATAAGCCTCGGGATGCCGTCTTCGCCGCCCGCGACCGCTGCGATGAAACCGTGGATCGTATCAGAAGTGTGCGAACCGCCGATTACCTTTACATTCGTAATTTCTACCCCAGTCGGCCTCACCTTCAGCCCAATGCCTATAAGGATAATAAATCCATCGTCATTTCAATTCGTGCCCTGCATGAAGCCGGCAAGCTCAGCCCGCTTGCTGAAAAACTGCTTTTTGCACCAACCCGCCCGCCCGAAGAACTTTATCTGTGGCAGACCGACCGCTTTCAGGTGAATAATCTGGCGGCTGATCCAGCACACTCCGAAGCTCTGAAATCGCTTCGGGCCAGGCTTGGTAAATGGATGACTGAAACGGCTGACCGGGGCCCGGAATCAGAAAAAATGTACGACAGCGATATGGCTGTTTATGTGGGCAATGGCGACCCTCAGGTCGAAGCCAATATCAGACAGATGAAACAGTGGGCAAACCAGGGGAAATGAAATCAAAATGAAAATGCAATTATCCAGATTCTTTCATCACCTGCATTTTGTATGGCTTCTGCTGGCTGGCGTTTTATCGGCCCCAGCCGCTGAAAAGCCCAATATCATCTGGATTATGGCTGACGACCTTGGTTATGGCGATCTTGGCTGCTATGGCCAGAAACTGATTAAGACCCCGGCCATCGACAAAATGGCTGGCGAAGGCCTGCGATTCACGCAGTTTTATGCTGGGGCCACTGTCTGCGCACCTTCCCGAAGCGTGCTGATGACCGGCAGACATCATGGTCATACGCGTGTCAGGGGAAATGCTGGCCGCCCCAATCCTGCAGCACAGGCTTTAAAACCTGAAGATATCTCGGTCGCGTCGGTTCTGCAGAAAGCCGGCTATCGCACAGCCCTGATTGGCAAATGGGGCCTGGGCGATGTGGGCAAAGCCGATTCGGGCCTGCCACGCAAGCACGGTTTCGACGAATTCTTCGGTTTTCTGAATCAGACTCATGCCCATAACCATTATCCTGATTTTCTCTGGCGCAATGAGACAAAAGTCACACTGAAAAACGACCTGGTAAAGATTGGCGAAACAGGGGCAGGCTATGCCAGAAAACCCCAGGAATATGCCGACGATCTTTTTGCTGAGGAATCTCTGAAATTTGTCAGTGAAAATAAAGCCCGGCCTTTTTTCCTCTTCTGGAGCATGGTTGTACCCCATGCCAACAACGAACGCAATCGTGAGCTGAAAAATGGCACGGAAGTGCCTGACTATGGCATTTATGCAGAGACCGGCTGGCCTGAGCAGGACAAAGGCCAGGCAGCCATGATCACGCGGATGGACAGCTATGTGGGCCGCATGCTTGATACACTTAAAAAGTTGGGTATCGCTGAAAATACACTTCTCATCTTCACCAGCGACAACGGCCCACACAACGAAGCCAGCCACAATTTAAGTCGATTTCAACCGGCCGGGCCTTTGACAGGCATCAAACGATCGCTGACCGACGGCGGAATTCGTGTGCCCATGATTGCCTGGTGGCCCGGCACCATCAAGGCCGGCAGCACTTCCATGCATGTTGGCTATTTTGGTGACTTTATGGCAACCGCTGCTATGCTGGCTGGTGTAAAACCACCGGTTGATACCGATTCCATCAGCTTTGTGCCAACATTGAAGGGCCAGGTAAGAACCCAGCTTCAGCATGAATTTCTTTACTGGGAATTTCATGAAGGTGGGTTCCGGCAGGCAGCCTTGTATGAAAATCGATGGAAGGGCATTCGCACGGGTGGCCCGACAAAACCGGTTCTGCTTTACGACTTGGCTACCGATATCGTCGAGAAAACCAACGTCGCTGCCAGATATCCTGAAATTGCATCGAAAATCGAAAAGTATCTTGCCGGTGCACGAACCGATTTGCCTGAATGGCGGCCAGTGTGGGGCGAATCAGCAAAGAAATGAAATCCGGGGCCTTTTTTGACAACCCTGCCATAAATGATATGATCGATTGAATTGGTTTCAATTGAAATTGCATTAATGGCAGGAATCGAACAAATAAGCAGGAGAATGAAATGAGATTCAGGTTAATGGCTTTAGTGTTACTCATCATTTCGGCTCAGTTGCCGGCACAGGCGGCTGATGCCAAACGCCCGAATGTGCTTTTTCTGATATCCGACGATTTAAATAACCTGCTTGGCTGTTATGGCGACAAACTGGCCAAAACGCCGAATATCGACAGACTGGCGGCCCGGGGTGTGCTGTTTGAAAAGGCTTATTGC
>JBJTRR010000740.1:0-1390 GCA_046076185.1 bacterium
CGTTATCAGGCCGAAGACGCTGAACGCATTGCCCCGTGGCTGGTTCTCTCTACAATAAATGATGAAGGCACCAGCCCGGCCGGGCCAGCGGGCAGCGGCGGTGATTCCGCTTCATGGATGCTTCTGGTCTGGGCCACGGTCGCTTCAGCGGCCGTGCTTCGGGTGCTGGTCAATTGGGTGAACCGGCTCCGGCGAAAGGGCGGTGAGCAATGAGCACAGCGCATTTGACAACCAAACGGGGCGGCCCTCTGACAGACTGGCGAAGCCTGGCTGTTTCTGTCGCTTTGCACCTGGTCATTGTCGCTCTGGCCGGGCTGATCGTCATGCAGGTCGCGCCTGAAACGGCTCAGGCCCTGCTTGCCGGTGGCCGTGGACTGGTGGGCGACCTGCGCCCGATTGACACCCGCGACGGTGCCACCAATCGCGTTTCTGGCGGATCGCCCGGCGAAGCGGGCGGGGCGGGCAATATTGATCTGCCCCGCGTGCGTGAAGGCACCGCCTTTCTCGCCCCCAGCGCCGACCCCGGCGAACTGATTCTGGCCGACGCCCTGCCGGCCGCCAAAGCCGGCGAGGCCATGCCCTCAGATGCTGGCGCTGAAGCGGCTGCCGGGCTGGGCATCATTCCCGGCACCGGCTCGGGCGGTGGTGGCGGCGTGGGTGTTGGCAGTGGCCCGGCCGACGGGCCCGGTTTCGGCTTCGGCACTTCGTTTTTCGGGGCCGAGGCCAAGGCACGCTCTTTTGCGTTTGTCATTGACAGGTCCGGCTCAATGTCGTTTCAGGATGCGCTTTCCGTGGCCAAACGCGAGCTGATGGAAGCCCTGAAAAAGCTGCCGCCGGAAGCCCGCGTAGCCGTGATCTTTTACAATCAGGTGCCCAGCCGGTTCACGCTTTCAGGCAGCCAGAACCTAGTGCCGGCAACCGAATCAAACAAGGCCCAGGTCGAAAAACAGCTCGCCGTGCTCATCCCTGAAGGCGGCACCGACCACATGGAAGCCCTGAATATTGCCATGGCCATTCAGCCTGAGGTGATCTTCTTTCTGACCGACGCCGACCTGATGACTTATTCCGACGTGAACAAGCTCATCCAGCGACAACTGCCAGTGCGCATTCAGACCATTCACTTCAGCCCCGGCCGCGACCTTCCCGGCGCATCGCCTTTAAAGCGCCTGGCCACCGCCACCGGCGGCACTTACCGACATGTTGATATCAACCAGTTTGGATCTGATCCAAGGTGATGTTCCATTAATTTATTGACTTAAAATAAGACTTCGACCATCAATCAACTGCCGCTTTTTTCTTCTTCTGCTTGGCTTTTGTGGGGTTTTTCGCCTGTTCAATCGTGGCTTTAAATTCCGGGCGGGTCGCCCATTTGTCAAACATGGCCCGATAC
>JBJTRR010000741.1:0-1930 GCA_046076185.1 bacterium
CAAATGCAGCCCAAAGCAAACATTGTGCCGGATGCGACCAGCCCAATTACGGGAGCGGCAAACAAGTTAGTCTTGAAAAACGGCATGGGAATGAGATTCTGAATTTGTACTGAACCTAGCATGGCCGTCATGGTGAAGGTGAACGACCCAAGAGCGATTGAACCCGGAATGAGCTTTTGTGGCAGATTTGCCTGGCGAAAAAGCGCAACCGCCATGGGAAAGACCGTAAAAACCACGACGAAGAGCGACACTCCGCCATATGTCAGTAATGCGCAAGTGAAAACCAACGCTGCGATGGCCTGCTGCGGCCCAACCAGACGAACTACATAATTGACAATGGCACTGGCACTGCCGGTTTCTTCCATCAGTTTGCCGAAAATAGAACTAAGCAGAAAGAGCGGAAAATAACGCTCGATAAACGATCCAAGACTGATCATATAAATCTGTGTAAAACTGGCCATCAGTGGCATTTGACCATCAAAAGCCACTGCAACCAGCAAACAGACGGGAGCAATGACCAGCACGCTGTGATTACGATATGCCAGAAACATCAACAAGAGAAGCGAAATGATGATTCCGGCAACACTCGTCATGATTTTATTTTACGTATTTTGTCACAGGCAAAAGTTTCGACAATTCAAGCGAAAGACTGCAAGAATTGCCAGATATGTATTTGCTCAGGTTCTGGCAAATGTCGATTCGGGTGTCGGCTCATAGGCAATGCCCAGGTGCGGCGTAGCAAGTTTCTTCTGGCCCGTGCCCAATGAACGGACAGCAGCTTCGACGAGGCCGCTTGTCAGGAGTGTACGCTCAATTGGGTAAGGAGCTTTCCCGGTCAGGAATGTTTCTTCTGCTTTTGACATCAACGATGCCGAATAAACCACATTGGGATTTGGTGGAAGGTGAAAGAGAGTTGAAAGCGGTTCGGGCTGATTTTTCAGCTTGGCGGCAAAGGTGAAATCGCCGACCAGACCATTCATCAGGAACATTGTGGCACGCGTTCCGTCGTTATACTGGAAGCGATAGCAGACTGGGTCTTTGACCCAGGCGCGCATCTGGGCTGTGGTCGGAAAACGGTCGCTGAATGAGTCGGGCTGGGCCAGCGTGTGGCTTCTGGTGAGACAAGCCTCAAAAAGCTGTGGGCTGAAGCCGCCGGCCTCCCAACTGCCTTTATCCATCGCATCCCACACGGCATCGCCGCGCAGGGCTTGCATGCTGGCCACACCAGTTTCACCGCCCTTTCTGCGTTCGGCCATGCACTGGATGACTTCAAGGGCATGAAAATCGTAGCTGTCAATTCCGCCCATAGCCACACACATCAGCTCTTCCACTTCAGCCCCCAGAGGCATTTCAATGGCAGGCATTCGCCAGGTGACGGGCAACGATGAACCGGCACAAAAGCCGAAATTGAGTTCTTTTGAGAGCCTGACCATCTCAACAGCCCATTCCCATTTCCAGCTCAAGTGTTTGTCGTTGAAAACGGGAGCCGTGCGGCCATCCTTACGATAGACATCCGTCACTTGTTTAAAAAATTCATATCGCGGATATTTTGTCTGCTCGTATTCACTCTTGGGGTATTTGCCATGCTCGCCAATAATCAAAACCGCATCAACAGCCAGTTTATCGCCACCCAGCCTGAGAGCTTCGGCAACCGTGGGATAAATTTTGAAACCGAATTCAGCTTCACGCTTGCGTGCAAGGTCTTTTTCAGGAAACTGATCAACATAGGCTGAGACAACGTCGAACGGCGGGCGATGCCATTTGCCATTTTTGGGATAGCCCACAAGGAAACGCTCAGCCATATGCCATGCGTGTGAATGATAACGCCATTCGGTGGTGATAACTGCCATTTTGCGGCGGGGCTGTTGCGCGATTAGAGCTTCAGGCGAGACATCCACCACATATTTTTCATTTGTCAGTGATAAAAATG
>JBJTRR010000742.1:0-11542 GCA_046076185.1 bacterium
CTACAAAATTGCAGCCCACGCAGCCGAACTGGCCCGGCACCGCAAGGGGTCGAGAGACCGCGACGACGCGCTTTCAAGGGCACGCTATAACTTCGACTGGGAAGAGCAGTTCCGGCTTTCACTTGACCCAGAAACGGCCCGACGGATGCACGACGAGACCCTGCCGCAGGAGACCTTCAAATCGGCCAAATTCTGCAGTATGTGCGGGCCCAAGTTCTGCTCAATGCGGATCAGCGAAGACCTGAAAAAGTATGCGGCCGCCACGACCGACCTTGTGGAACTGGGCACTTTCTGACAGGGGCGTCGACTAAACCGATCAGGGCAACAGGAAGATGCCACCAGTGACCATGGAACCCCAGAATCCTGACCACCAAGCGGCCTGGCTGGCCATGCGTGCCGACTTTGTGCGGCAGGGCCTTGCGGGCCGTTGGCCACAGGCTTTGGCCCTGGTGGGGTTGCTGCACCTGGTTGCCTGCATTTTGTGCCACCTGTTCTATTCCAGCGGCCACTTGGAGGCCCTGCCCTATCTGTTGATCTGGGCCACGCAACTTGGCCTGAATGTTGTGGCGATTCGCCGCTGCGTGGGCCGGGGCTGGGCGAAGGCGAACCCGATATTTGGCATTCTGGCAAGGGTCTGGATCACTTTTCTGATCATCAGCTTCAGCGTAACGAGCTATAGCGAGATGTCGGCCAGCCAGGCCAATGCTTTTAACTGGTTCAAGCCGGCCTGGGCAAGCCTTTCCTGCTTTGCCTGGGCGATGACGGCGTGGCTGGTGAGCCCGTGGTTTGTTCTGGCTGCCGTGTGGACATGGGCCATGGGTTGGTTGATGATTTACCGAATCCACGATGCTTATTTGATTTATGGCGTGGGCTGGGCTGTGCTTCTTTGGCTGATTTCGGGGTTCTTATGGCAGAAGGCGAGGGCTACTCAGTCGGGCGGATAACTGTTTGATTTGCTGCAGTTTAAGGCAGTTTGGACGATGTTCCGTGAAAATTCTGTAAAGTTGGTTCAAATGGCTTGTAACTTTAGGAATGTTCTGGTAAAACGATTTGGACGGGTTTTCCCGACCGACCTTTCACAAATCCTCAGTTGAACGTGAATTTTGTCCTGACCAGTTATGGTCGTCGGGTGATCAGATTGTCAGATTCATTCTGGTGATTTGTGGATAAACTCGTGGCCTCTGGAAGTGAGATTCATCAACAAGGCGGTGGAGACCCCCACAGGGGGCGAGCGAAATGGCCAAGCGACTTTATGTGGGTAATCTGCCATATTCGATGGGCTCCCAGGACATGCAGGGGCTTTTTGAGCAATACGGCAAGGTGCTTTCGGCACTGGTTTTAAGTGATCGCGAAACGGGCAGAAGCCGCGGTTTCGGTTTTGTTGAAATGGAAGACGACAGTGCCGCTCAATCTGCGATTGAAGCGCTTGATGGCCAGGATTATCAGGGCCGCCGGCTGACAGTGAACGAAGCCCGCGAAAAGCAGGCTGGTGGCGGCGGTGGTGGTGGTGGCCGTGGTGGATATGGCGGTGGTGGCGGTGGTGGCGGTGGTGGCGGTGGCGGCGGCTATGGTCAGGATCGCGGTGGCTATGCCCCTCGAGATTACGGTGGCGGCGGCGGTGGTGGCCGTGACTACGGTGGTGGTGGCGGCGACCGTGATCATCGCGACCGCGATCGCAACCGCGAGCGCGAACGTGACCGCGAACGTGGCCGGGGCCGGCAACGCGACGATTATTGATCAATTGAGCTTTATGAGTTTGACAGCCTTTTTTAAGCAAGAAATAGGCTGTCAGACGATTGATTTTGATATTCTTGTTTATTTGGGTGTTTTTAACTCTATTTTAAACGGGATAAATAAGGTCAATGCTTAAGCTGAGTATTTATGTAATTTATTAATTTTATCCAGATACCCGGGAATGTGCTTGATATTGAATAGTTTTGTGCTTATTTTAACGTTTGTTGCTATGAATCAACATTGCTGAATCAGGTGCAGCGATTGGTCAGCCGAATCAATAACTTGCCAACGACAAACACAAAACAGTGTGCCCTCAAGGGGCTGACACTGATTGAAATGCTATTTTTAATAGCCCTGATTACGGTTTTGCTGGCTCTTTTGGTGCCTGTGATCACAAAGAGCCGTGAAAATGCCCGCACCCGCGCATGCCAGATGAATCTCAGGCAAATTGCCGAAGCAAATATCGGTTATTCATCGGCAGCCGGCTATTTTCCAGCAGGGTATTTCTGGCGGGTCGGAGCCGGTGGCAATGAGTCGGGCCTGGTAATAAGCCATGGGCCGCTTGTTTCAATTCTGCCCTTTCTTGAGGAGCAGAAGCTTTATCAGGCCATTAACTTTAACCTGAATATCTATTCTGCCGCCAATCTGACAATCTGTGGAGATGTACCCAAGGCATTTCTCTGCCCGTCAGACCGGATCATTAAAACCAATAACCAGTTTTCTAATTCGCAAATCGGGATTCCTGAAACTAAAGGTCAATCTGGCTATCACAAGGTTTCACGGGCCAGTTACGCCGGTGTGGCTGGCCCGTGGGTGGTGAATACCTGGAAAATCAGCGGCCTGAGCATTGGCGAACGTGCCTCGTTTGGCGATGCGCAGCAGGCTCAGAAGGGGCTTTTTAATGCATGCAGCCAGGTGCGTATGGACTCGGTTCGTGACGGTGCTTCACACACCATGGCCTTTGGCGAGCACACGCTTGAGCAGGTGCCGGCCAGCCTCAGGGCCGACTCGTTCTGGTGGTTCAGCGGCACGCATGGCGATACGTTGATATCAACGATGTTCCCGATCAACGCCACGGGCCAGAAGCAATCTCGCGACGAAGTGGCCACTATCACCGCCTCAAGCTCGCACCCGAACAGGGCGAATTTCGCATTTCTGGATGGCTCGGTGCGGTCCATCAAAGATTCCATCAGCACCTTCAGCAGTTATCCCCAAAAGGCCCCGGCCGGGGCCCAGGGGCAGCCGCACCCCCAGCTTTGGATTAATGATGATACCGAGACGGATGTCGTTGGCCCCGATGCCTATTGGGATACCATTTTTCGGCTTCGCCAAGGGGCCCGCTTCGGCCTTTACCAAGCCCTCTCCACCCGTGCGGGCGGAGAGCGGATTCCTGAAGATTTTTAAGTCTGAATTTTGTCAAACTTACTTCAGCGGCTGGCCTTCCACCGGCTTGCCGTTGGTTGTGAGCACCTGAATTTCATGGGCCCGGTAGGGGCCTTCATATGTCCAGACAATTTTCTTGTCGGGGGTCAGTTCGAAGACTTTGATGCCCTTCTGGGCGGCATAGCTGGCAATGACAGTGTTGCCGTTCGGCAGACGCTGGCCGCCACAGGGGTCGGAAAATGGCTTGTTCGGAAAGTCGTTGTTGGTGACTTTCCAGACGATTTTGCCCTCAGCGTCAAGCTCGACGGTTTTATTGCCATGAGTCAGGTTGACGAGTGTGCGACCATTCGCCAGCCGAATGGCTGTAAATGGCCAGTTTTCTTCCTTTCGGCCGCCTACCTCGGGCAGGTCGGTCGGAAACTCTTTCACAACTGTGCCATCTGGCTGGTATTCCTTCACCTTGAATGCCAGCAGGTGTGGCACCAGATAATTGCCGCTGGGCAGCTTGCGGGCCATTCGGGTCTGCATGTGGGCATTGTCGGTTTCGGGCTTGAGCGGGCAATCTACCTTGATTTCGCCTGTCGGGCTGACTTCCAGCAATCGCGGTCGGGGCCCAAGTTCGGTGATCAGGGTATTGCCATTTTCCAGCCGCTGGGCTGTGCCAATTTCCTTGTTTTCTTTGGAAAGTTTATATTGAAATGCGATGGATTTGTCGGGGCGATATTCCAGCACTTCGTTGGTCCAGGCGATGAGGATATTGCCGCTGGGCAGCACATAGCCATCGCGAGCCCCCTTTCGGCCGGAATCCCAGATGATTTTGCCTGCTTCATCAAGAATTCCCGTAAAATTTGGACCGGCGATGAACAGGGAATGTTTGATTTCTTCCACCGAAATGGCTGGAAAAGCCAATATTCCAAGCAGAAAGGCTGATAATACGATAGTCAGACGATTCATATTTTATTCTTTCATCGGGGGGAGAGAGTGGTTGGCCGGGTAATCAGGCCAGAATATCTTTGACAACCTTACCATGAATGTCAGTAAGCCGGAAGGGGCGGCCCTGATAGACATATGTCAGGCGTTCGTGATCAAGGCCAAGTGAATGCAGCACGGTGGCCTGAATATCGTGAACATGAACCGGGTTTTCAATGATATTGAAGCCGAGTTCGTCGGTTTTGCCGTACTGAAAGCCGGCTTTCACACCGCCGCCGGCCATCCACATGGTGTAGGCCTGCGGGTGGTGGTCGCGGCCCAGTGCCCGGCCCAGTGCCGGGTTGGTTTCAACCATCGGGGTTCGGCCGAATTCACCGCCCCAGATGACAAGTGTCTCATCAAGCATGCCGCGGCGTTTCAGATCTTCCACCAGGGCGGCGGCGGCTTTGTCGGTGTTGCGACACTGCGCTGTGTGGTTGCCTGAAAGGTCGGAATGGGCGTCCCAGCCTTCGTTATAGATATTTATGAAACGCACGCCCCGCTCAACCATGCGACGGGCCAGCAGGCAGGCCCGGGCGAAGGATGGTTTGTCGGGGTCGGCCCCGTAAAGGGCCAGCGTTTCTTTTGATTCCGACTTAAGGTTCATCAGTTCCGGTGCCGACGACTGAAGCCGGAATGCCATTTCGTATGATGAAATGCGTGTCTGTATTTCCGGGTCGCCCAGGCTCTCAAGCGATTGCCGGTTCAGGCTTGAGACGAGATTGATGGTATCGGCCTGAACTTTGGGGGCAATGCCGGGCGGGTTTGAGACGTTCAGGATCGGGTCGCCCGAATTACGCAGTCTCGTACCGGTGTAAACGGTGGGCAGGAAGCCGGCTGACCAATTGGCCGAGCCGCCACTGATGCCTGCACCGGTGCTCATTACGACAAATGCTGGAAGATCTCGAGACTGGCTGCCCAGGCCATAAATCACCCACGAACCCATGCTGGGCCGGCCCGGCTGGCCAAAACCGGTGTTAAAAAAGATCTGGGCGGGGGCATGATTGAATTGATCGGTTTTGACTGATCGGATCAGACAGATGTCGTCAGCAACCCGCCCCAGATGCGGCAGCACTTCGGCCATTTCCATGCCTGACTGGCCGTATTTTGTGAACTTGAAGCGGGGTGCCATGGCGGCGGCATCGCTGCGGATAAAGGCATATCGCTGGCCGCCGATGACTTCAGGCGGAATCGGCTTGCCGTCGTGCCGCACAAGGGCTGGCTTGTAATCAAAAAGGTCGAGATGGCTGGGGGCACCGGCCATGAAAAGATGGATGACCGCTTTGGCTTTGCCCGGATAATGCGGCGGGCGAACGGCCAGAGGATCAGGCGTTGCGGCGGCGGCAAGGGCGGGCCGGGTGCTGTCGGCCAGCAGGCCTGACAGGGCAATTTTGCCCAGGCCCACACCACAATCGCTGAAGAAATGGCGGCGGCTTCTGTCAAGCATCGGTTTTGATTCCGGTTGATTCATGGTCGGTTAACCTGTATTCATATGTAGATATTAACGATGAACGACAAATTCGTCGGTGTTGAAGAGGGCCCGGGCCAGGGCTGTCCATGCGGCGATGTCGGCCTGGTCGCCCACTGATGCACCGGTCAGGGATTTGGCCTGGTCAGGGTTTGTCTTGTAGAACGCCAGTTGACCTGCAAGAAACGCTTCAAGTAGTTTTGCCTCGGTCGCATTCGGCGTGCGGCTGAAAAGCCTGCGGTAAAGTTCTCTCAGCCTGTCAGATTCACCGCCCGCCCGGCTTGAAAACTCACGGCCCAGGGCCTGTGCTGCTTCCAGGAAGGTGATGTCGTTTAATAGTGTAAGCGATTGCAGGGCCGAGTTTGAAACATCGCGGCGCACGACGCAGGCCTCGCCGCTGGGGGCATCAAGCGTGTTGAGCATGGCAAATGGTGTTGTACGTTTGGCAAACGTGTAAAGGCTGCGGCGGTGGCGGTCTTCACCCTGGCTGGCTGACCAGGGCAGGCGGCCATAGGCTCCTTCGGTTGTCACACTCTCGGGCTGGGGCGGATAAACGCTGGGCCCGCCCATTTTCGGGCTCAAAAGCCCGGCGACAGCCAGAGCCGAGTCGCGAATCACTTCGCCATCCATACGAAAGCGGGGGCCATGAGAGAGGTAACGGTTGTCAGGATCGCGGGCGATCGATTCCGGCGAAACATGCGAGGATTGCCTGTAAGCCTGGCTCGTCACCATGCGCCGGTGCAACCGTTTCAGGCTCCATTTGTCTTCGTTGACAAAAGTCAATGCCATCCTGTCCAGAAGTTCAGGATGGGTCGGCAACTCGCCCTGATAGCCGAAATCTTCCTGGGTTCGCACAAGGCCCCGGCCAAAGAGGGCGGCCCACTGGCGATTGACCGTGACGCGGGCGGCCAGCGGATTTTGCCTGGAAACGAGCCAACGGGCCAGTTCCAGCCGATTCTTTGGCTGTGATCCAGACGTTTTTGTCGCCAGAAATTCAGGTGCACCGGGCGAGACCGGCTTGGTTGGCTGAAGAAATTCGCCCCGACGGTGCACAAAAGTTGGACGCTGAAAATCAGCGGGTCGCTCTTTCATGACAAGCGTCGAAACCGGCTTGGGCCTGCTGGCTTCCAAAGCCGCAATTCTCTTCTGGTGTTCTTTCAGCTCGGCTGATTCGTTACGCAGCCAGTGGTTTTCAAGCGTTTCCAGATCGGCATAGGTTCGATTTTCAGCTGGTTTGGCCAGCAGTTGTTCGATCACGGTGGGTAACTTTTTCGCTGAAAGCCCTGATTTTGAAGTGGTTGTCCAGAGCCTGAAGCGGCCAAGGGGGGCAGAATAATGCCGCTCAAAGATCATGTTCAGGCGGGCTTCGGTGGCGGTTTCGAGCGGTTTTTCCAGCACAAAGACTGCCTGATCGGCCTGGCCCTGGTGGCCCTGCGTGCTCCAGCCCGTTTGCATGTTGCCGTCAAGGGCCAGCTCGGCTTTGGCATCGCCGGCACCGATCCCAAGCTTGCCGTAACTTTCGCTGGCTGAAGCGATTTTCAGGGCAGGACTGGCTTTGCCATCGGCCCCGCGAAGCTGAAATTCACTGAGGAAAAAGTCGCCCAGCGGGCCTTCGTAATCGGTTCGCCCGGGGCCACCGGCCGGCAGTGCGGGGTCGGGTAGCACTTCCAGCCGAATGGCGGTGGTGCCGGCAGGAAGCGAAGGTAATGTCAGGAGATATTCGTCGTGTTTGGTGGCATCGCCCGAGGCGAAAATCGAACCATCCGGGCGTTTTTCAAACCGGGCCAGATTTCCGGAAACTGTTTTTGGATTTAAAATGACCCAATCGGCACTGGTTTTGGTGGAAGCCTTCAACCAACTGTCGAACGCCTTCTTGCGTGCCGATTCGCGACGGTTTTTTTCGCTCGGTTTGTCGTCAGCCCCCTGAGCTGGCTCGGCCGGGAACTGATCACGCAGGCCAGCGACCATGTCGGCAATTTCTCTGTCGATCTGGCGGCGGGCAAGGTCAGTGGCATTTGTCTGAAGGTTGAACGCTGGTGGCTCTTCGGCGTTATTCAGCGAAGCCATCAAACGATAAAAGTCAGATTGGGTCAGCGGGTCGTATTTATGGTTGTGGCACTGGGCGCAGGCCACGGTCATGCCCATCCAGACGGTGCTGGTGGTGCCTACGCGGTCAACCATGGCATAGAAGCGGAATTCCAGCGGGTCGATACCGCCTTCTTCGTTCAGCATGGTGTTGCGATGAAAGCCGGTGGCAATGCGGTCGCTATCGGTGGCGTTGGGAAGAATGTCGCCGGCGATCTGGCGGATCGTAAATTCGTCAAATGGCATATCGGCGTTAAGGGCATTGATCACCCAGTCACGATAGGGCCAGATGGAGCGATAGCGGTCTTTTTCATAGCCGTTGGTGTCGGCATAGCGGGCCAGGTCGAGCCATTTGCGGGCCCAGCGTTCGCCATATCGGGGCGAGCCGAGGAGCCGGTCAACCAGCCGCTCGTAAGCATCATGATGAGTGTCAGAAAGAAACCTGTCAACCTCAGAAGAAGTTGGCGGAATGCCTGTGAGGTCAAGTGAGACGCGGCGGATGAGTGCTTCTTTGTCGGCCTGGGGCTGGGGCTTGAGCGAGAGCAACTCAAGTTTCTGGAAAATGAAGGCGTCAATTGGATTTTTCTGCCATTCGCGAGGCAAATTTTGGGTGATGGCAGGTGGCTGGTTTTGAGGCGGAACGAACGACCAGTGTTCGGAATATTGGCCGCCGGAGGCGATCCATCTGGTCAGAATCTGTTTATTTTCGGGTGTGAGGGGGTCTTTGGTATCGGGCGGGGGCATGATCTCGGTAGGGTCGTCGGAATGGATCCGTGCGACAAGTTCGCTGGCCTTAGTATTTTCAGGCACGACGGCGCGATTGCCTGACTTGGTTTCGCCAAGGGCACCGGCGGCGGTATCGAGCCTGAGGCCGGCGGAACGCTTGTTGTCGTCGGGCCCATGACATTTGAAGCAGTGGCGGGCCAGGATGGGGCGGACATCGCGGGCGAAATCAACTGATTCGGAAGCCGGCAATGATTCGAATGACACCAGCAACCCGAAGCCAATGACAAACGGACGAAGCCAGAAAAACAGCGGTTTTGTCGTTAAGGATTGCATCGTATTTGTTCCACGCTGTCGTGTCGTCGGGCAGTTAATTTATTTTAACACAATTCGCCAAAATTTAAAATTGCATATTGATTTTTAAGCCATGATATGTGGATGATTCAGGTGTGAGACCATAGGCAGGCGGGAAATCAGATGGCTATCAGCAGCAAACCTTATCTGCAGCAAATCTTTCTGAAAAATGCAGAGGAAATCGTATTTCATGAGTATCCCTATTCGATTCCGGCGGTGGCGAATCTGGATAAAATTGCATTTCATCCGGACGTGACATTTTTTGTGGGTGAAAATGGGGCGGGGAAATCGACGGTGCTTGAGGCGATTGCGCTGGCTTTGGGCTATAGCCCCGAGGGGGGAACGAAGAATGTGAGGCTTGAGACAACGACGTCTGTCTCAGCACTTCACGAGCAGCTGGGCCTGGTGAAAAGCTATCGGCAGCCTGTGGATGGCTATTTTCTGAGGGCTGAGACGTTTTTTAATCTGGCGACTTATATGGATGAGATGGGGTATCTGGGTGGATATGGCGGCAAGTCGCTGCATGCCAGGTCGCATGGCGAGGCTTTTTTGACTCTGCTCACGCATAAATTCAGGGGGCGGGGGTTGTATTTGCTGGATGAGCCGGAGGCCGCGCTTTCGCCGAATCGGCAATTGGCGGCATTGGCAGCGATTGATCAGCTGGTGAAAGATGATTCGCAACTGATAATTGCGACTCATTCGCCGATTCTGCTGGCCTATCCGCGGGCGAAAATTGTATTATTTGACGAGACGGGCGTTTCTGAAATTGCTTACGAAGAGACGGATCATTATGCAATGACTCGCGATTTCCTGAATCATTATCGCTATCGGCTGAAGCAGCTGCTTGAGCCTGGAGATTAAATTCAATTGCATTTGCTGACAAGTTGCATTTGCCTGTGGAGAAAATCGGCGGACTTTGGCACGACCTGGTCGGCCCGGTGTGAGTCGCGGCTGAGTTCGACACAAAGGGCGAAAGGATAATTGATATCATGCAGGGCCTGAAATATAGGCGGAAAATCGATTGAGCCTTCGCCAAACATGATGTGTTCGTGGATGCCGGGCTTCATGTCTTCGATATGGATATTGATCATTGAAGTGGCGAATTCGCGAATTTTATTTGCGATGGGTGCTTCGCCCAGGCAGTGCAGGTGGCCAAGGTCAATTGTGAGTTGAAACCAGCCGTTTTGAATGAGTTGATTGAGTCGAGTGAAATCGTCGAGAGTCTGAATATACATGCCTGGTTCAGGTTCAAATGCAATTGGTATTTTGTATTTTTCAGCCACAGGCAAAATATCAAAAATGCCATCGGCCAGTCGCTGGTCGGCTTGCTGCTGGCTGATATTATCGTCAAGCCGCCCCGCCCAGAAGGAAAAACAGGTTGCATTTAATTCTGACGACATTGACAGAAGACGTTTTAGATAGTCAATGCGCAGGGCACGCCGATCAGGGTTGGCGTCCATCAGGGTGGGGTCGTGCTTCTTGCGTGGATTGATTAAATAGCGGGCACCCGATTCCATGACGCATTGCATTTCAAAGCGGTTGAGAAGTCGGGCTGTCTCTTGCAGTTGTCGGGAGAGGCTGGCGGCATCCTGATAGGGGTCAAGCCAGTTGGTGTCGGGCGTGATGGCGATGGTTTGGTAGCCATGATCTGCCAGAAACGCAATGGCATCAGCGAACCGGTGGTGAGCCAGGCCGTTGGTGTTATAGCCAATTTTCATAAGCGATAAGTTTCAGGTGGTGTAAAGTTTGCGGGCGGTCAGGCGGGCCGTTATCCAGATGGCAAGAATGACGAGGGCAGCGGGTTTATTCGCCCTGGCCAGAACAAGCAGCATGTCGAAGAGCGGTAAGGAAATGATGCCGGTTTTGACGAGATTTTGCACGGTTTCAGGTGATGGTGCTGTAATGACGGAACGCCATGAGGCCAAGATGGATTTGACTCGTGTCAGAAATATCAGAAGACAAAGCAGGACACTGAGAACGGCAGAATCTGTGGGGTTTTTGAGGATGGAATCGACATTGGCCAGCATCAGATAGGCTGTGATGATGCAGGTGATGCCGGTGACCATGAGATAAAAACCGGCCCTGGGGATTTGAGGCTTTGAGATGCCTGTCTCCTGTCGGCTGATGTAAGTGATTCCTGCAATGTAAATCAGGTAACCGATTACGGCAATGATACCCCATGCCTGAAGGGGTGCAAAGGCTAGCCCCAAGGCCAGATTCAGGCCACGGCAAAGGCCCATGGCCCAAGGGCCGGCGGGTGTTTTTTTGAGGAAGGCATCGTAAGAAACGACCGAGGCGAGCAGGGCCAAAGCAACGTGGCCGGTGTGCCTTGAGACCGACGAAGCCAGCAGGCAGCCGACGACCGAAAAGAGCGAGGCCAGAGTTGAGGCCAGCCAGATGGGCACAGCGCCAGATGGCAAAGGGCGGAAGGGACGCTCGCGGCGGTCTTCCTCAAGGTCAAAAAGGTCGTTCAATAGAATGCCTGCCGCATAAAGCGACATCGACGAAAATGCAATCGCCATCAGGGCGGGCCAGCGGTCGAACCCAACACCGGCGCAGAAGGCCCCGGCCAGGCTATTGCAGGCCGCCGTAAGCACATTCGGCAGGCGAACGAGTTTCAGCAGGGGCTTGAATTGCATTTGAAATGACAGTCGTCGGGCCAGGCCGGTTAAGGCTGATGCGAATAAAGGTTCGTCAGCCTTCGGCCATGACTTTTGTCAGCAATGGCTTGAGCACTTCAATCGCCTCACGGGCGGCCCCGTCGGGGTCGTCAACATTGGGGTAAAGTTCGACGGTCAGCCAGTTGTCGTAACCAATGGCCTTGAT
>JBJTRR010000743.1:0-2767 GCA_046076185.1 bacterium
CATACATTCAGCTGGACAGTGCATCATTATGCGGCTGGAGTGCCAGATGCCAAAGCGTTTTATTCGTCTGCGAATATGCCTGAGGTGGTGCGGGTGAAGATAAAATCGATGCTGATTATGTCGGGTTATTCCACCATGATCTTGTCGCCGCCTATTGTATTTGGATTTTACCTGCGATTGAAAAAACCGGCTGACCGATCCGGTCGCGGGTCAGATCTGTTTGCGATTGGGCTGTTTGTCGTGTTTGGGTTGGCCACAATGGCCCGGATTGCCGATGTGACACAGGTTGCCCAGCTTGGGCGATATTATTTGCCGGTTTATCTTCTGATGATTCCTACGGCCATAAGGGGTTTTCAGGAAATGCAGGCTGGTGAATTATTTCAGAGAAAAGAACTTCGCAGACTGGCGGTTTTCTCGCTTGTGGGCTGCCTTTGGGCCGACCCGACATGGGCCTATGATGCAAGCTGGTTTGTCAGGCCGTTTCAATTGCACTGGCCGGCATTGGTAGAGGCCGGCGAATTTGTGCAGAAGCATCCGGAAAGTGTGCCGGAAAATGCACGGTTGATGAGCTGGTTTCCGTGGGAGATGCGCGTGACATCAAACCGAATTACGGTGCTGATGCCCAGAAGTTATGATGCCCGGCGAATTCGTGAAGTGGCTGGCCAGTATGGTGTGACTCATATCGTATGGGGTTCGTTTGAAATTCCGCAGCATGTTGATTCGGAGTCGTTCGGGCCATATCTTACTGGCGTAAAAACATCGCTGGGGCTTGTGGGTTCTAATGAAATATACAAGTCGCCCGCACGCCCCGGCCTGCTTTTCCCGGTTGTCATTTATCGCAGGACAGGGCCGTAAGAAATGCAACCCGAAAAAATGAAATCAATTGCATTCTGGCTTCTTCCTGTGATGATTCTGATCTGGTGGCGGTCGCACACATTTGCACCCGTGATTTATCAGGAAACCGGGTTAAAACTCTGGCCTGTGGTGGCAGGGCGGTCGGAGCCGCTGGACTGCGACGAATCAGCCTATGGTTATATGGGGCGTCGGCAGGCGGAAGGCGATGTGCTTTACAAGTATCTGACAGAATACAAGCCGCCTGTCGGTTACTGGTTTTATGCGATTGCCGTTGCGATTGGTGGTGCCGATGAAATGACGATCAGGCTGATGATGATGCCTGTGGTGCTTGCCAATTGCCTGCTTGTGGGTTTGATATTATCAAGATTATGTTCCAATTCGGCTGCATTTATCGGCATGATTTTTTTTATTCTGCTTTCAACTGATCCTTTTGTATTCGGTAATGGATCAAATCTCGAGCATTTGATGAATCTGCTGATGACCATTTCGGTTGCCTTTTACCTGATATACAAACACAATGAAACCCGCCCGGGATGGCTTTTCATGGCAGGTTTGTTTATTGGCCTGGCCGCCATGGTCAAGCAGGTCTGCCTGCTGGCCCTTCTGCCGATTTTAGTTGATCAGCTTCATGTTTCGCGAATTTCATATAAATCAGTCAAGATATGTACAGTTCTGATCAGTGGCTTTGCGATTCCGATATTGGTTGTTGTCATGGTTCTTGTTTATCAGGGTAATGTGTCAGAGGCTAGAGCTGATGTACTGGAATACAGCCGTGCCATGGCTGCCGGCACCCCGGTGGATGCCAAAGCACCTTTTTTTCTGATCAGATGGATGACAGGTAACTCAGACCCACGCAATGGGCGATTGCCGTGGCCTTTCGGCCAGACCGACTGGCTTGTCTGGTGGGGGGCCGGTAGTTGGCCGATGTTATTGATTTCGCCGTTTTTAATTGCAATTCTGCTGCGCAGGAGAAATGCAATTGCTTACGGGTCGGGACTCATTATTGTATTTTACTGGCTCGCCTGCTGGCTGATGATAATCCTTCCTGGCCTTTACTGGCAGCATTATTACATGCTGCTTGCGCCTGGTTCTGCTCTTATTGCAGGTGTCGCCTGGTTTTTCTTTCATCAAAATAACAGTGGGCCATTACAGATAAAGCAGCGATTTGCGAACTTGACAGGCAAGGCAGGCCTTTTGATTGTGCTATTTGTGCTTGGATATATTCAGACGCGTGACTATCTGCTGGTGCCTGCCGAACAACTCACAGCCAAATATAAAGGTGGGGCCCAGTGGATATCACTAAGGCTCTTGAGCGAAGAAATTGTAGCACGCACTAATAACTTTCAGGAAAAGCCGGGGCTGGAAGTGTGGGGCTGGCAAAGCCCTCTGTTATTTTACACGGGTTTTGACGCACCAAACCGCTATTTCTTTACTGATCCGCTGATGAAAGCCCATTTTCAGAAGGGCCATCCGCTGATTAAACCAAGACTGGCGGAGTTAATGCAATCGATTCGTGAAAAACGCCCTGGGATTGTATTTTGTGGCGATATCCCCTTTGATGAACTGAATGGTTTTCTGCAATCAGATTATCTGCCGAGTACCCTTACACCTGCCACACCCACAGGGCATGGGCTTTATGTGAGGAAAGACCTGTACGCTGCTTTTCATTCTGCTCGTTGAGTTTTGTCTGTTGGTGCCTTAAGAATACCGGTTTCGCAGAGAATTGCAAGAATTGCGGTTTTGTCTGTTTCTGACAAGTGTTTGAATTTGTCCGATTTATCTTTGCCTGATAGAATTTCATTCATTCGTAATAAAATATAATTCATGGCTTCGTCTGGCAGTTGTCGGAATGATTCGGAATAAACAAGATAGCTGCAGGGATATTTAAAAATGCGTGTTTTCAAGTCAAATT
>JBJTRR010000744.1:0-2650 GCA_046076185.1 bacterium
AACCTATTTCTGCGTGAGGCCCAGCTTCTGGCTTCGCTTGATCACTCCCGGATCGTTCCGGTCTTCGATTATGGTAACACGTCTGAAGGTGAATTTTTTCTGGTTTCGAAATTGATCGACGGTTCGAATCTGGCAACACGAATCAAACGAAATCGACCTGATCTTTTACTCTCCCTACAGATAGTTGAATCCATCGCTTTGGCTCTTCAACACTCGCACAGCAAGGGCCTGGTACACCGCGACATCAAACCGAGCAATATTCTGATAGACCGAAACGATGAAGCCTGGCTCACGGATTATGGGATAGCCATGTCGGAATCGGGTAACCCCCGATCGATCATTCAGGCCTTCACTCCTTCTTACATGAGCCCGGAACAGGCCCGAAGCGAAGGGCACCTGATTAATAATCGAACCGATATTTACAGCCTGGGTGTTGTTTTTTTTGAATTACTAACGGGCCGTCGGCCATTTCCAAAAAGTGATCTCGCCACACTCAAAACCCGGATCAGTTGTGAAGATGTACCATCGCCTCGAAATTTTAACGAAAAAATCCCGGTTGAAATCGAGCGAATCTGCCTGAGGGCACTGGCACGCCGAGCCAGTGAACGATTTTCGGAAGCCAAAGAATTCGCAGACGAACTTCGCTGGGTGATCAACCACCTCAGCCCTGCCATTGAGACATCATCCGCGATTCCGCGTCAGATCGACGCCACCATGCTGGCTTCATCAAATCAGGATACTCCGGTCGTAGATCATGCATTGGCAGCCAATCCGGAAGACATGGTCTCAACCCGAAAAATCGACACTTTCGTGCAGGTTGTTCCCAAAGGCCTGAGATCCTTTGATTCAGGTGATTCCGATTTTTTTCTCGAGTTACTGCCAGGCCCTGTTGATCGAAACGGTCATCCCGATGCTGTCCGAATCTGGCATTCCAAAATAGTTTCGAAAAATCCTGAAGACACATTCCGTGTTGGAATCATTTACGGGCCATCCGGCTGTGGCAAAACTTCACTCATCAAAGCCGGTTTATTACCAAGATTACCTGACCCGATTTTGCCGGTTTATGTCGAAGCAACCTCAACCAGCACCGCACAACAGATTCAAAAATCGGTAAGTCGCATCATTCCTGATGCCTCAGGCTCATCATTATCCGAATTGATCGGCGATATTCGCAGACGACGGCTCGTTCCTCAAGCTGGCAAACTGCTCATCGTCATCGATCAGTTTGAGCAGTGGTTGCATGCCGAGCACAGTTTTGCCAGTGCCGACCTGACCGACGCTCTGAGACAGTGCGATGGAAACACAGTGCAGGCCATCGTCATGGTGCGTGACGACTTCTGGATTTCGCTCACACGATTCATGCACGAACTCGATATCCCGATCGTTGAACGCGATAACGTGGGTATGGTCGATTTATTCAGCATCGATCATGCCGCCAGGGTGCTCACGCTATTTGGCAAGGCATTCGGCAAATTACCCGATAATCCGGCGGAAATCACAAAAGACCAGGCCCTCTTTATTCGCAAGGCCGTCACAGGGCTTGCGCAGGATAACAAAGTCATTTCAGTCCGGCTCGCCATTTTTGCAGAAATGATGAAAAATCGCCCCTGGACACCTGAGGCTCTGGCTAAAGTCGGTGGAATTGAAGGCGTGGGGCTCACCTTTTTAGAAGATAATTTTGGCGATCGCCATTCGCCAATTGCGCATCGCACCCATTCCACGGCCGTTAAAGGCCTGCTCGCCTCGCTTTTGCCAACCAGTGGAACGGACATCAAGGGAGCGGTCCGCTCTGTCGATGAACTGAAGGTCTATGCCGGATACGAGAATAAAATCCCTCAATTTGATGAACTGATCGGAATCCTTGATAAATCGCTGCGACTGATCACCCCGGTCGAAGATAATGATACTCAGATCAAATCAGATTTTATTCTTGAATCTCCAGAGCCCCCCTCAACCTATTCTGAATTCAATGAACCATCCGCTCTGGCATCAACAATCGAAAACAAACAGACGTCAAAACCCGTATATTACCAACTGACTCACGACTATCTGGTTCCCTCGCTGCGCGACTGGTTAAGCCGTAAAAAACGCGAAACACGTGCTGGCCGAGCCCAGATCAAGCTGGAAGAACGCACCGCAGTCTGGCTGATGAACCAGGAAAATCGCCAATTACCCACACTTGGCGAGTGGCTCTCAATCTGCCGACACATACCCTATCGTCGCTGGTCTGAACCTGAGCGGCTCATGATGCATCGAGCCAAACGCGTGCATGGCCAGAACTGGGGCGGTGCATTTGCTGGCTTGTTAATCCTGACATTCTCCATTTTCTTCTGGGTCAGAAACAAAGAGCGGGAGAATTTGATGATTCAAATCGACCACTCGATCGATATCCTTTCAAAAAACCTTGGTTTAAGCATTTTTTACAACCTCAATAACCTGCAATCCATCCAGGTTAATCGAAACGTGCCCGCAAGCCTGATCACCGACAAAATTCGTCTCAAATATGACTCATCAACAGATTCTGACAGCAAACTGGCACTGGCCTATGGTATTTCAAAATTCGACATGCCGGAGTGGGCTTATCTGGTCGCCCGAATAGCTGATCTGGATTTATCTGAAACCGCCAACTGGACAGATGCCATGGCATCCC
>JBJTRR010000745.1:0-1276 GCA_046076185.1 bacterium
CGGAACGATGCAATTTTCGCTCAAATCAACCGGCCTGATCATTACCCTGGTGCTTTTGGCAGTCGCACCGGCCACCGGCCAGAATATTTCATTTGATACACTTTCCAGCCGATTTGACAACCAGATTCGCCCGATCCTGACTCGTCATTGCCTCGGCTGCCACAGCACCGAGAAGATGGAGGGCGACCTTGATCTTGAATATTTCAAAACACTGTCGGAAGTCAGAAAAGCCCCTGAAACCTGGCGACATGCCCGCGAGCAAATCACAACCGGCGAAATGCCGCCCAAAAACCGCAAACGCCCTTCCAGCGAAGAGATTTCGACCCTGACCGGCTGGATCAGCGATTACCTCATGGCTGAGGCTCTGGCCAATGCCGGCGACCCCGGTGCTGTCCTGGTTCGAAGACTGACGAATGTCGAATACGACAATACCATTCGTGACCTGACAGGAATTGACCTCAAGCCAACCCGGGAATTCCCGGTGGATGGTGCGGCCGGTGAAGGATTTTCGAATGTTGGTGAAGCACTTGTCATGTCGCCCGCCCTGATTGAAAAATACATGAGTGCTGCCCGGGAAGTCGCTTCGCATCTTGTACTGACACCCACCGGCACAAGGTTTTCCAAGGCTTCCACACAGGCCGACTGGACCAACGAATTACTCGACGAAATTCGCGCCTTCTACAAACTACGCACAGACCCGGAAGGCCACACCCGTGTTAACCTGCAGGGCCTTCAGTGGGACACCAATTCCGGCGGCCGAATTCCTCTGGCCGCTTATCTTAATGTAACAATCCTCTTACGTGAATCAGGAAATGCATCCGATGCCACTGTTGAAGCCCTTGCAGCCCGTGAAAAACTCAGCCCCAAATACCTGAAAACGCTATGGCAAACACTCAACGCCCCCAGTGCAACCCCTGTTCTCTCATCCATTCAGACCCGATGGCGAACAACCGGCACCACTGAAATTCAGCCACTGGCCCTTGAAATTCAAAACTGGCAGAAGGCCCTGACCAAATTCGGCAGCGTTGGCCATTTCAAAAAATGGCTGGGCACAAATGATCCGCTCGTCACCTCGCAGACCATACGCGAAGCCCTCAAACCGGCGTCTGGGTCTTGTAAAATACAATTGGTTCTTGGCACCTCTTTAATATCCATAAATGAAATGCAACCGGGAACAATCCTCTGGGATAATCCCCGGCTCGAAAAGCCCGGCCAGCCTGCCATCAGACTTAATCAGATTGATGTCGTACAAAATAATATTCTTGCCATTCGCAAC
>JBJTRR010000746.1:0-4061 GCA_046076185.1 bacterium
CCATACGCACCAACCGAAACAGGAAACAAGAATCAATACAGTAAACTGTATTTTCATATGTCGATTCATTTTTATGTCACCGCTGATTCATTCAATTTTTCATGAGCTGGCAAGCCCTCGCCAGGCCAGAGCACAAGCCAGATTGTCAGGGCCACGACAGGTGCAAGCCCCGCAAGCATCAGGCCATAGTCAAACGAGCCTGTTTTATCCACAACCCGACCAAAATATTTCTGCAGGGGCGATGAAATCAGCCAGCTTGCACAGCCCAAAAGCCCGGTGGCCTTGCCCATATGTCGCGTTGATACTTCCTGAGCCAGTGAATAATAACACGGAAAGACACCCAGCGACCCGGCCCCGATCAGCAAAAGCAGGCCATAAAGCCCATACCCCAGCGGCATGGCCGGAATGAAAATGGAAAGCGCGGTGAGTGTCGATCCCACCGTAAGCACAATTTGCCGTGAACGCAGAACGCCCATGCCACGACCCACCAGCCAAACGCCGGCCGCCCCGGCCGCAATGCAGCCAATATCGGCAGCAACATAATAAAGTGAGTTGAAATAAAGTGACTGGGCTTCCGTCGCCCCCCTGCCCTGCTGCAGAAATTTTGGCAACCACACTCGTAATAGCTGCCAGGTGATATTAATGCAGATAACCATGGGCAAAAGGGCCCAAAACCGGCGATTCGCCAGACAGGCATTCCACCAGATTGCCACGAACGATTCTTTTTCCGGCCCGGTTTTTTCAGACTTACTGACACCTGTCGATTCATGCACCGGCACGTCGCCCCGGCCAATTGTCAGCAGCCAGGCAATCACCCAAACTGCCCCGAACGAACCAATAATCACAAAGGGCGGCCGCCATGCCCCTGCGGCCATATTGTCGCCCACCATGCCACGAATCACCAGCGGCGTAATAATCGCACCAATCGCCCCGCCGCTTTGCAGAATGGAATTGCCGAAAATCCGGTCTTCACGCGATAAAACTGCCTGTGTTGTCTTCAGGGCACATGGCCAGTGCCCCGACTCAAAAATGCCCAGCAATATCCGGCACACGAGCATCTCTTCATATGTTGATGCAAATCCTGTCAGCAACCCCACGGCCGACCAACCTACGACAACCAAAGGATAAAGCCAACGCACCGGGAATCGATCAGCCAGCGTGCCGAAAAATATCAGACCCAGGGCGAACGACCACCCAAAACCAAGCTCAAGCGTGCCATATCGCTCCTGCGAAAGCCCAAGGTCGCTTGTGATTCGCACCGACAGATTCGCCAGCGTTTGCCTGTCCATATAATTCAGCATCGTCGCCAGCAGAAGCAGAATTGTCACCAGCCACTGCCATTTGCTGAGCCTGCGGGCCTTGCCTGAAAGTGCCATTCTTGTTGTCCTGTGCGGGTCTGGTGATTTGAGTTTCAGTGTCTATTTGTCAAACGACTCATGTCAATCGCTATGGCCGAAACTCCCACGAATGTCCGTCCCACGCTGCCACTTTCTGAATGAAGGCTGCCACACCGGTTGAAAAGGCTTCCAGCAGCCATTCGCCTTTCTCCCTGCTGGCCTGGGCGGGCTCGCCCAGGTGGCCCGGCGCATCGGCCCCGGCGGGCACTCGTTCACGGGTAATCCAGCCCCGATAGGCAGGCTCAAACGAATAGCCCATATCCCGCGGCTCTCTGTGGCTGAATTCACCAACAAGGTCTGGCCTGATCACAAGCATCATTGATGTTTCAAGCTCGCACGCGTGTCCGACAGAACTCTGCGACAAATGCAAATCCGGATTTTTCAGGTCGGCAAAATCCCAGTAGGAACCTCCCAGCAAAAGCAGGTCGCCCCTGGCCCGGTGTCGTTGCCGCACCTCAAAAATGGCCTGCTTCAGCGGCGTGATATTGCCGCCATGACCATTCAGAAACATGATCCGCCGAAAACCATGAAATAGCAGATTTTCCAGCAGATCATTCAGCACGTCCAGATAAGTTCGCGGCCCTGCCGAAAGCGTGCCGGCATATTCCATGTGATGATGCGAATTGCCCAGCCACAAAAGCGGCGCAAAAATCGCCTGGTCGCGCACCATCGGCTCAACCCGCCGCAACACTTCACCCAAAAGCATGCTGTCTGTGGCCAGGGGCAGGTGGTGGCCGTGCTGCTCAACAGCGGCCAGCGGCACAACCACAGGTGTATGAGGCACACAGGCCCGAACTTCAGGCCAGTTCATCTCGGCAAGCAACATCTCTGACACCTGTTTGCTATTGCTTTTTCGGCAGGCAAATCAGCCACCTGTCTGATTCATTCCGGAAGGAAGCCCGATTATAAATCAACCGGTCGGTCGGTCCGACCTTTTTTCGAAAAAAATCGTTTCATACAACCAAATTCATGAAAATTCAAAGCCAGGCACGCAGCCAGTCCACCATCTGCCCTGAAAATGCGCTGTTGGCCAGCACATGATCAAAGCCCGCCTGCCGGGCGGCCTGAAATCGCCTTACATCGACATGCGAGCCAAACCCCGCCAGAATCACTGGCTGGACGGCCTTCGCCCGAAGCATCTCCCAGGCGTTGGTGTCGGCGGCATCAAGCAAGCCCATATCCAAAATCACGGCTTTCACGCCCGGCCATTTGGCCAGCATTTCATCAAGCCCACCCAGCCCCGGGCAGACCTTCATTCCAAAGCCAAGCGAGCGGGCCGTGGCTGTCACGCCCGCCGTAAAAAAAAGATCCTTGCACACAAGCAGGCCCGTCACCGGTGGGGCCTGTTCCGGCTCGCTTCTCATTTCGGCACCCGCTCCAGAACCCAATCGGCAAAGGCCGGCAAATCAGCCACGATCGCAGTCGGATCGGCCAGCTCCAATTTCTTTACTGGATACGAGTTAGGTATGGCCACCACCTGCATGCCCGCCGCTTTGGCCGCCGCAATGCCCGCCAGGCTGTCTTCCACCGCCATTATTTCTGGTGCAACCAGCGAAGGTTCTCTCTCCTGCAACAGGGCAATCGCCATTAAGTAGCCTTCCGGGTGGGGTTTACATTCGGCAGTGTCTTCAGCCGCCACCACTCCCTGAAAATAGTTGCTGATTCCCGCAATCTCAATCCCCAGAAGCACTTCCGCCCGTAATGCCCCCGAGCACACGGCCAGTGGCACACGCTCGGCCAGTCGCCTGACAGTCTCAGCCACGCCCGGAAAGAAAACAAGCTCCTGCCGGGCCAGTTCCAGGTATCGTTTCGCCTTATCTGCAATCAATTTATGAATGATTTCACTGGTCCGGGGCTTGCCAAAATCAGCAAGGGCCACCGAGAAGCAGCCGCGGTCGTCATAGCCCAGGTATCGCTCGTTGTAAAGCTCTTCGGTCAGTGCAATGCCCTGAGTCGCAAGTTGTTCAGCAAAAAGAAGATAATGGAGATGCTCGTCGTTCACGATCAATCCATTGAAATCAAACACAACGGCACGAATCACGCTTCAAGGCTCCCATCAAAAAAGTCAGATGGCATCGGGCCCACGCTCGCCCGTCCGAATTCGGATACAGTCGTCCAGCGGCAGCACGAAAATCTTGCCGTCGCCGATCTTACCATTCGGCGGTGTTCGCCCCGCCTGAATAATCGCCTGTATCGTCGGCTCAACCATCTCATCGTTCACGGCAATCTGCAACTCTATTTTGCGCAATAGGTTAACCGTTGTTTCGGTGCCCCGATACATCTCGGTATAACCCTTCTGCCGGCCAAACCCCTGAACGTCGCTCACCGTCAGCCGAAAAACTTCGACCTTCGAAAGCGACTCCTTAATCGCCTCAAGCTTGCTCGGCTGAATGATCGCAATAATCAGCTTCATCTCAGGTTGCATCCCGTTGGCAGGCGATTGATCTTCTGGCACTCACAGGCCAGTTTCAGCAGACAACGACCCTTCTCGTCGGGCCGAATCGACAAAATACCAGAAAAGCAAATGCAATGCCAAGGGCACACTCTTTTTATAGCCAAATTCAGCAATTTTTTTGGAAAAACACTATTGAACTTTAACGATTACAGCGATAATATCAGAGTAGTTCCCCGGTGGTGTAACGGTAGCACAGGAGTTTTTGGTAC
>JBJTRR010000747.1:0-2287 GCA_046076185.1 bacterium
GCCAATGCGCTTGCCGCCAGCTTCACCAGCCTGCACCACATCTTGCACATAACCACTGGCAAACGCTGGCTTTAGATTCAGTGAAGAGAAGTGTTTTTCAATATAGGCGATGGTTTTGTTGGCTGGGTTGCCGCTGCGTCCGGCAAATTCGGGGGAAGCGAGCTGATAGACATGTTTTTCAAGTTTTTTGCCGTCAAGATCAGCCCGGGCCGGCAATGAGTCGCCAATGGCACCGGCGGGTGTGGCGGCCGTGGCAATGGCCGGGCAGCACAGTGCGAGAAAGGAGCCGAGCCATGTTGCGATGATGATTTTCATCTTGGGTGTTGCAGACCTCTCAGACGGATTGATCGTTACACTTGATCTGTTCGTTACCCGCAAATCAATTTTGGTAGGTTTTCATCGGTGCCGGGTGGTCGGGCTGATCGATAAGAGGTTAGAGATGCGAATGGATATCGTGTCCAGCTTAAGCACCGATCAACCCGCACGGAGGTGTTCTCAAATGTTCTCCAGAAGCGTAAAGGCCGGACTATTTGTTCTGGCATTCCTGAGCCTGCAGACCCTGGCCCAGGCCGCTGATGTTGACAACTACATGCACTGGCCTTTCATGCCACCGCAGACCCCTGGTTCGAGCGCGAATTACCAGCAGCTTTATGATGGCTGGTATCTTTACCCGCGTGACCAGCGGATCGTACCACAGATTCAGGGTCCGCTCTACCGCAACTTCTATGGTGGCAAGAAAGATGGCCACTGGTTTGGTCGCGTGAACGACAACCACCGCGACTGGACGAACAAGAAGTGGTATAAGGGCCATCACTTCATTCTGGACGTCTTCTGATTGACGACCAGCTTTGAACTTATTGGCTTTGAGTCTTGTACGACAAGGCTCAAAGCCTTTTTTTATTGCATCATTGCCTTGTCAGTCGGGCCAATGCGTTCTATCATTAATTATGTCGTCAACCACCATCATTCTGATCTGCGAAGCCACAAATGCCCGGCGAAACGAACCAGAAAACAGAGCCACAGAAGGTGATCGTCGTCGAGCGGCGCAGTCTTCTGGCCGACTTCGCCGGAATCTGGCTTGTGGCCATACCGGTGTTCGTGGCCTTGCTTGTTTGCCTGCCCCGAAAAGATCAGGTTGAGTCGCCGCGGTCAGAGCTGAACTTGCCAGCCACCGGCTGGTCAAGGCCATCGCTTTCGGCGAAACCAAGACCGGGCAGCGACATAGGCTCGGGCCTGAATTCAGCAACAGAAAATTCGCAGGCCACCACGCCGGTCAAAGTGAACCGGATTGAGATTACCGACCATCCCCGGGAAAAGCAGGGCCCAGCCGAAGGCGGCAATGCACCCCTTGCTGAAAAGCCGAAACCGGCCGAAGTGATTCAGATGCCCAGGGGCGTGATTGTGCTGAATAATTCCGTAAACAATTTAAACCCTGTAGCGGTTTTTGACCCTCGCCAGGATGGTGCAGGCCAGCCAGCCACGGCCGAAAATGCGGGCGATAACAAGAAACAAACGGCTACCGATAACAAGAGTCTGCCTGGTACCACGAAAAGCGACACGGCCCAGGCGCTGGCAGATATACAGAATGAAGCCGAGGCTGCGAAAAACGCCAAAATGGCCGACGAGGCGATTAAACCGCTGCTGGCACTGCACAGCGCTGAAAAGTCGCGCATGAAGGCCGAACAGATTCAGGAATCGCTTCGCCAGCGGTCGATTCAGAACCAGCGGCCGTTTCTGGCTGGTCTGGCATCAATTATCGATGGCCAGGCGGCGGCGACTGAGCGAAGTTCGGCGATTCAGCAACTGATGGACGACGACCTGAAGGGCATTGACCCACGACATTTTCAGAAAGTGCTGAGCGAGCTTGACACACCCGGCCTGAAGCTTTCAACCGCTTCAAAAATACGTCGGTTGCGGGGGTCTTTTGTTCCTGAGTCGGTGATACTGGCTTACCTGACCGAGCTTGAAAAACGTGATTCGGGCAAGTCTCGCGGCAGTGCCCGAAACGGTGCTGAGGCCGTTGTTCAGGCAAGCCGGCTGCTGCTGAGAAATTCCGCCGATCTGCTTAGATGATCTGATGCAACCTGTTTCAGCACACGGAAAGGTGCCAGCCTTGAAATACTTGACAATCGTAGCAATCGTTGCTATTTCATTTGTAAGTGTGTCGGCGCAGCAAAAAAAAGCCGAATTGCAGGCGGGCCTGAAGCTGATTCAGAAAGGCAGACTCTTGTTATCGGTAGCCGTTTGTTTCTTGTTATCGCCCGCATTTTCGGCCGTGGCTGGCTGG
>JBJTRR010000748.1:0-1467 GCA_046076185.1 bacterium
CCGTCAAACGAGGTGCCAGCCGATGTGGAGAGGCCGACCGTCTGGATCTGGATACCCGTGGATGAGTTGTAAGGGCCATTGGCAAGGGTATTACCCGCAATGTCGCGAATGTAGGCGGCACCGTTGGGATTATTGATCTGCATGAAGACAGAACTGTTGAAGTTGGCCGGAGGATTGGTTCCGGCTGTGCCCACCCTGATCTCATAGGTGGATGTGGTGCCTGAGACCAGTTCCAGACCCGTGATCGGGAAGGTGCCCGTGGGAACTGACGTGCCGTTGGCATAAACGACCTGGCAATTGGCCGTGCTGAAGGTGTTGAGGTCGATGGGCTCGCTGAACGTGGCCCGCCAATTGAGCGGGAAGGTGCCGGTGACAAGCGGTGCCTGTGGCACTATGGTGCTGTTGGCCAGCGTGGGGGCGGTGAGATCCATCACCTGAACAATGGTGTTGGTGGCACCTGAGGAGATATAGCCAACCCTGGCGCCAGAGGCCGAATAAGCCAGGCCACCGGTCACGCGGTTATCAGGCGTGACACCGCCGTTGTAACCCCAGCCCTTGATCTGGTTCGAACCGCTGCTGAGGCCGACAACCGCAAGGTCGCCCGACTCAATACGTGCCAGGCTGTTCATATTGAATGAAGCATTGGCTGCGATATTGGTGGTGCCGTTGGCTGACTGACCGTTCCAGATGGCTGAGATGTAGGGGGCATAAACCGAAGTGACGTTGGCCGGGTTGACCGTGCCGTAGTTATTCTGGCCATAGCCGGTGGTGGTGTAGGGGTTGCCGGTGTTGTAGTCGTTAGAGATTGTCAGGGCGTAACGCTCAGCGGAGCCAGTGACCTTGGCACCGGCCAAAGCCTGAACATAGGTGGCATCAGGATTGTAGGGAATGCCACCGTTGGGCAAAGAGCCACCATAGCCCCAGAAGGAGCCATCAGCCAGAACACCGACCATGAAGTCGTTACCCATGGAGAGCTGCACCAGCCCCTGAACGGATTCAGGCGGAACATACATATCGCTATTGCCCGCGCCGGCGACGCTTGTCGGGTTAGCGTTGTTGCCCCAGGTGACAAGAGTCGCCTGAGAACCAGCCGTTTCAACAAAGTTCAGGGCCTGGGTGTCGCCAAAGGCACCGCCGGTCTGATAACCCGCCTGAACCGAGAAGAAGTTGCCACTGGCCGGTGAGTTGGTCACGACCTTATAGGAACCGTCGGTGCCCCAGGTGGTGATGGAACCATCAGCACGAAGAACCGAAGCGAACTGGTTGCCACCGGCAATCTGAACCGCATCGGTGAAAACAGGAAGATTGGTCTTGACCGAACCTGTGCCCCAGGCCTGCACCGTGCCATCAGCCAGTAGGGCCAGGCCGTAGTCAAAACCGGCCGCGACAGAGACAACGTTAGTAGCTGTCAGGAGATTGGCAGGGACATTGGTCTGACCGGAAGCGTTCGAACCCCATGTGGCAACC
>JBJTRR010000749.1:0-1382 GCA_046076185.1 bacterium
TTCTTCCAGCCATTCGGTGGTTTTGCCATCAAGTTCCTCCTGAATGGCAACGTGTGTCATGGCTGTATCTGGCGTGGCACCATGCCAGTGCTTTTCACCAGGCGGAAACCAGACGACATCGCCCGGATAGATCCTCTCAACAGGCCCGCCCCACACCTGGGCCAGACCGCAGCCGGAAGTTACGATCAACGTCTGTCCAAGCGTGTGCGTGTGCCACGCTGTTCGTGCCCCTGGCTCAAATGTAACACTAAGGCTTACCGCACGAGCCGGTGAGGGAGCCTTGAATAGTGGCTCGATGCGAACGCTGCCCGTGAAATATTCCGACGACCCCTGATTTGATTGCCGGGAACCACTTCGTTTGATGTCCATCAGATTATCACCATTGAGTTTACGTTGTTCCTTGTGCCAAAGGGATGCCGTTGACTTCAGACGTGGGTTTACCGGCCTTTATGAAGTAGCTTTTGGCAAATACGAATGACTGAAAGCACTGTTCGGTAATGGTCAGAATACCATCGCCTTCGTCCTCATTTAGCTTTTTAGAGTAACTACACGTTTGGGCCTGGGTGCCTTGCGGCCCAACTGAAGCCATTCCGAAACAACCCGTTCGTAATTTGCCTTTGGATTCGGTTGAGCCATACACTCCATGGTGAACTTTACGATCGTTGAGCAGAACCCGGGCATAATTTTTTTTATGACGACGGTATTTAGGAACCTTCACGTGGAAAACCTCTCTTGAGTTGAAAACGGGGGATTCCCCCGATTTTGAATCAAGATTCGGCATAAAAACCATCATAAAGTTTTGTTCACAAATTCTGAATCTAAAAGGCATTAAGCTCGATACACCCGAGAGGATTTGAACCTCTGACCTTTTGCTCCGGAGGCAAACGCTCTATCCAGGCTGAGCTACGGGTGCGTAAGCGAATTATAGGGAATACCCACAAGAATGCAAGAGTCTAGTGGCGTAAAGCAGGCCATATCACCTCAAAGCGATAGTTAGTCAGCGTTTGACTGGTTTCTTCTTTGAAGCGATTTTCAGCTCGTTCTGATGCACTTTCTGGGCGATCACTCTCTCAAACAGTTCCAATGGAAGAGGATTCCTGAAATAAAAAATCAGGTTGCCTTTGTCATTAGCGTAGGGCTTTGCTTCAAGGGCAAGTGCTTCATCACCATGGATGGGTGGAAACATTGAAAAATGATCGTTGAAAGCCCCAAACCAGAGAATGATGCCCTTTCTTTTAAATGCCGGTATGCCATAGCTGATTTTCTCAGTGCAATCGGGTGCCCTGGCTTTGACCATCTGCCGAATGCGATGGAATACACTTTGCTTATATGCATCAAGTGCTGATATGTAGGTATCTACTGTTTGCAAAGGCTTTTTTACT
>JBJTRR010000750.1:0-3751 GCA_046076185.1 bacterium
TTTCAATGAGAGTTTAAATAATTCAATCCCGCATTTTTCGCATGATTCGCGTATTTCATTAATTCTTTCGCTGGAAAAACGGATTGACGAAATAATCACCTGGCTGGCACCCGTTTTCTCACAAAAATCCTCAATATGATCGAGGTTTCCAAAAACCCGGAGCCCGCGAAGCAGTCGCCCATGCTTATTCTGATCATCATCAAGAAATCCGACAGCTTTCAATTTCCAATCAGGATTACCGGAAATCTCACGTGCAAGAATTTCTCCGCCATCGCCTGCGCCGTAGATTAATACTTTTTTTACCTTTTCAGTCGCCTGATTGATTTTAAAAAAGCCACGTATGAATCGAAACGCATATCGGCTTCCAACCAGAAGGAAAAACAGGATGAATCCATCGAGCACAAACATGACGCGGCTGAAACCCTGAAATCGAAAAATCAGTGTGAGAACCACAACTGAAGCCATCGAGCCAATTAACGCCGCACGAAAATAAACCCAGAGCAATTCGGCTGAAATATAGCGCCAAAGGCCTCGATAAACACCAGCTGCCGTGTGTGATGCGATTTTTAATCCAACAACCAGCGGCAATGATTGAAAAAATGGCACCGGATCGGTCGAGGATTCAAGCGGGCCAAATACAATCACATAGCTGGAGTAGTATGCCAGAGTGATCAGGCAGCAATCGAGCAAAACCTCAAAGACTCTACGCTTGTAAGATAAATCGACCAGAAACCCAAGAACCGGAGCCGGCTGGCTGATTTCATAAACCTTGACCTTGCCCAGATGAATGCCCAGATAAATCAGTGCCAGGCTGAAGAGAAAGACACCGACAATGCTGGCTTCAAGGGGTAGCTGCACTATGCAAAGGCCCATAAAACCGGATATGGCTGCCAGGGCCCAGAGCATCCAGACGGCACGTCGCTCTGAAAGACCCAGAGCGACAAGCCGGTGCGAGGTGTGGTCGCGGCCACCCAGGGAGATGGATCGCCCGGCAAGTTTACGCAGAATGAAAACCAGAGTAGTGTCGAAAATTGGAATCAGCAGTACCATGACCGGAACGGCAATGACCGGCAAAAAACTGCGGGACCGGCCGGCCTGGTTTGTCAGTAGAGCCGACGAGGCGAGGAAGAAACCGATAAAAAGCGACCCGCAATCGCCCATGAAAATTGAGGCAGGGTTATGGTTGAATACGAGAAAACCGATAAGTGTCGCGGCAAAAAGCAGTGTCATCCAGGCATAATTCATGCCTGAGGGGTCGTGAAGTATGAATTGAAGGCTGAGGAAAATCGCAGCAACCGCGGAAACCCCAGCCGCCAGACCGTCCATGTTATCAAGAAGATTGATCGCGTTGGTGATGCCGACCAGCCAGAAAAGTGTGATCAGCACATTGACTGGAAAATAGCCGGTCCATGGCAATATAAGGTTCGAAGAAACAATGATGGAAGCTGCGATGAGTTGCCCGATCAACTTCTGATAGGGTTTGAGATTAACGAGATCATCAACCAGCCCCAGCACGAACATCAAAAACGAACCAGCGAGAACAGTGACCGACTGTTTTGTCGATGGTATGAAAACCGTGCAGCAAAATAAGGTTGAAAGCGAAATGGCAACCCCACCCAGCAAAGCTGTCGGGCGGGTGTGCCATCGATCGGCCTTTGGTCTGGCCACAATGCCGAAATGTCGGGCGAGAAGACGAACCAAGGCAGTCAGGGAAACGCTTGATGCGAATGATACAAGCATCGCAAGTAAGCCTGTCGCCGGCTGCATTGTGTAGAAACCTCAGTTCGTCTTCCGGAATTGATTCTGAGCGGGATTCAGGCTGTGACGATGCGGTCACTGAATGCTGATTTGATGCCCCGGGTGGCTCCTCTGGTATCCACAAGCAATTTGATGTGCGGCAGAAGCTCATTCCAGTTGTATGCAGCGTGATCGGTGGCCAGCAGAACACAATCCTGAGAATTCAGGAAATCCGGATCAGGCGAAACGCTTGACATGCGGATGGAATGACCGCGAAGTGGTGGCAATTCAGGAACGTATGGATCGTTGTAGCTCACAGTCGCGCCGCGGTGCTGCAACAGCTCCATCAGCTCAACGGAGGGGCTTTCGCGGCAGTCGTCAACATTTGGTTTATAGGCGGCACCCATCACCAGAATTTTGCTGCCATTAATGGATTTGCTTCGCTGGTTTAAAGCATCGGCAATACGTTCAATGACGTAGTGAGGCATTGAAGTATTGATCTCGCCGGCCAGTTCAATAAAGCGTGTATGCACACCAAATGGCCTGGCTGCCCAAGTCAGGTAGAACGGATCGATCGGAATACAGTGGCCCCCAAGGCCAGGGCCGGGATAAAAGGCCTGATAGCCGAACGGCTTAGTCTTGGCCGCGTCGATCACTTCCCAGACGTCAATTCCCATCTTGTCAAAGACGATTTTCAGTTCGTTGACCAAAGCGATATTCACGGCCCTGTAAGTGTTTTCCAGAATTTTGCAGGCTTCTGCCACTTCACAGCTTGATGCGGGAATGACTTTGGGAACAACGGAACCATAAAGGGCCTGGGCCACTCGGGCTGAGTCAGGCGTAAAACCACCAACAACCTTGGGGATATTCGCCGCTGAAAAATTGGTATTACCCGGGTCTTCGCGCTCAGGGCTGTAGGCCATGAGAAAATCAACACCGGCTTTCAGCCCATTCGCTTCAAGTTCAGGCCGCAGCACGTCTCGAGTCGTGCCCGGATAGGTAGTGCTCTCCAAAATCACCAGTTGCCCGGCCCTAAGGTGTTTGCCGATCGCCTTTCCCGTATGAATCACCGGCCCAAGATCTGGTTCCCTGTATTGCCCCAAGGGTGTCGGAACGCAAATGATAATGGCATCGACTTCCGCCAGGCGGGCAAAATTGGATGTGGCTTCAAAACGGCCTGATTCGATCATTCCGGCAACCCGGTCTGAGCCGATATGTCCAATATAACTCTTGCCCGAGTTAAGCGAATCCACCTTGGATTGATCGATATCAAAGCCTTTGACCTGAAATCCTTTTCTGGTAAATAATTCCACCAGAGGCAGACCAACATAGCCCAGGCCAATGACACCTACCCGATATTCTTTCGATTCGATGTCCAGCAACAATTTCTCGACGTTCACTTGCGAAAGTCCCCGATCATTTTTCGTGGCAAAAGAGCTTTCAGGCGAACCCGATTATTCTGCGGCGGTGCCAGAACACTGACCCCTGCAACGGATAATCAAAGCTCTTTATTCCATATCATCTTTATACTACACAGAGTTATGCAGAGAGGCCATTTCAGCTTTGGATTTTATGGGTTAGATCAAGTTCCTGCTATCAGATAAATGAGAGAACTGGCCAATCGCGTTTCTGACCAGTTCTTCATTTTTTGCTCAGTTCAATTCAGTCAGGGCGATCAAACGTCCGGATCCTGACTCACACTCTGGTCAGAATCCGTCTGGCTTAGGGAAAGCATCTCAGTCTCATTCTCTCGAGCTGAATCAATCTTGGGTTTGTTATCACCCGCTTCACCGTTCTTCCTTGTATAGCCATAGCCATAACCATAGCCATAACCATAGCCATAACCGTAGCCATAACCGTAGCCATAGCCATAACCGTAGCCATAACCATAGGAGAACTGTTCACGACTGACACCATTGAGGATGGTGCCAAGCACAGGGGTGCCAATGTTGTGAAGAAGCTCGCGAACCCGGTTCAGATCGTGCCGTTTGATGACAGTGGCCCGAATAATCAG
>JBJTRR010000751.1:0-3361 GCA_046076185.1 bacterium
ACGCGTTCGGTGATCGGCTCCACGAAAAACCCCCATGCTTCAAAGCCCGCAAGCGAGACAACTTCCCGAATTCTTTAATATCATAACAGAGTTGTTTGATTTCGTTAAGCCTATTCACCATAATACTATTGATATTTATTGGATTCAACCGGCCGCTGTTATTATGATATGAAGGCGAGAACAAATCGCTTTGCCAGTGAAACAAGGCTCAAGTCATCAGGTGGGCACCCGACTGTGAACCGACTTCTGATCGCCATTACGGCTTTTTTCAATTCTTTGCTTAACCCTGAAACTGCACAAAGGGTTGCGCTGGCACTCAATCCGCCGCCACCGCCTCCGCCCGAGCCCCCCAAACCACCAACTTTCGACCTTCGCGTGCTTGCTCTGCTTCAAAGAGACGGTCGGCTGATTGACTTTCTCATGGAACAGATTGACGGATTCGACGATGCCCAGATCGGCTCGGCTGTCCGCGACATTCACGCCAAATGCCGTAAAACCATGCTTGACCACTTTACCATCGAACCAATCGGCGGAGCCGAAGGCACCAGCCTTCAGGTGCATGTCGGTTATGACCCGGCCACAACACGTCTCCTTGGCCAGGTATCCGGGTCAGGCCCCTGGAAGGGCAGCGTGACCCACGGCGGCTGGCAGGCAACTTCGGTAAAAATTCCTGAAATCCCGGGCGCTTTTGGCGAAGTTCCCGTGCTTCACCCTGTCGAGGTCGAAGTCTGACCCCGGCTTGTCTGGCAGAAAAGGAGTGAGCAGACATGGCGAAATTTGTGATTGGCATCGACCTGGGCACAACCAATTCGGCACTCGCCTTTGCCCCGCTTGATACCGAATCAGCCACCCGCGAAATGCTTGCAATTCCACAGGTCGTCGCGGCCGGCGAATGCTCATTGCTCAAGCTGTTGCCATCGTTTCTCTACATTCCGCATGAAGGCGAATTTGAGCCAGCCGCTCTCGACCTTCCGTGGACTGCCCCGGTCGATGGCCGTCTTCCGTGGGTTGTCGGCGCCTTCGCCCGCGACCACGGCGCCCGTGTGCCAGGCCGGCTCGTCAGTTCGGCCAAAAGCTGGCTCTCATTTGGTGCTGCCGACCGATCCTCCCGCATTCTGCCACTGGCCGCCCCCGACGATCTTGAGAAAATCTCGCCAGTGGCCGCCTGTTCCGCTTATCTTTCGCACCTTCGCGATGCCTGGAACACCCACGCCGCAGCCCAGGGCTGGAACGCCCCTTTTGAAGAGCAGGACATTTTTGTCACCGTGCCGGCCTCGTTCGACACCGTCGCCCGCGACCTGACCATTCAGGCCGCCCGCCAGACCGGGGCCAGTAACCTTACCGTTATTGAAGAGCCCCAGGCCGCATTTTATGCATGGCTTGCCCATTCTGGCGATAACTGGCGCAATACGGTGCAGGTGGGCGACCTAGTTCTTGTTTGTGACATCGGCGGCGGCACCAGCGACTTCACCTTGATCTCGGTGGGGCAGGAGGAAGGCTCGCTCAGGCTTGATCGGGTTGCCGTGGGCGATCACATTCTGCTGGGCGGCGATAATATGGATCTCGCCCTGGCGCATGCCGTGGCCGCGACAATTAAAGGTGGCATGGAAGGGCTTGATGCCAGCCAGCGAATCGCCCTGGTTCACGGCTGCCGATCAGCCAAAGAACAGCTTTTTGCCGGCACTTCCGAGAAAAAGGTGGCCATCACCCTGCTGGGCAAAGGCTCAAAGGTGATCGGCGGGTCGATTAAAACCGCACTCGACCGTGCGACTCTTGAAAAAGTAGTGCTTGTAGGATTTTTCCCCGCAACAGCCCCTGACGAAATGCCCGCCCGTGGCCGTCGCCTTGGCCTCACTGAAATTGGCCTGCCTTATGCGGCTGATGCCGCCATCACCCGCCATCTGGCCCAGTTTCTCAGCCGTCATGCCGCCCTCACGCCCGGCTCTGCCATCGCCCGGCCCACCAAAATCCTCTTTAACGGTGGCGTTTTTGAGTCGTCCATTCTGCGCGACCGGCTTGTCACAACCATCGAAAAATGGACAGGCGGCAATATACCGGTGCTGCCTTCCTTTGATCTGCATCTGGCCGTTGCCCTGGGTGCAACCCAGTATGGCCTGGCCCGGCAGGGCAAGGGCGTGCGAATTCGCGGCGGTGTTAACCGGTCCTACTACATTGGTCTTGAGATACCGACTCCTGCTGTGCCGGGTGTGGCCCCGCCCATCAAAGCACTTTGCGTGGTGCCTCTGGGTATGGAGGAAGGCACAGAAGCCGAAGTGCCCACGCCCGACCTTGGTCTTTATACCGGAGAGGAAGCGGAATTCCGATTTCTCGCTTCGACTGTTCGCCGCGACGACATACCAGGCACAGTGATCGACCGCTGGGCTGAGGATGAACTTGTCGAACTGCCTACGTTACGCACCATGCTTGAAGCCGAATCGCCCGACCAGGCTGGTATGGCCGTACCCGTTCGTATCGTCGCCAGGGTGACCGAACTTGGCACGATCGAACTTGTCTGCCAGGGCCGGGCCGGTGCCCAGTCCTGGAATCTTGAATATAATGTCAGGAATATAGAATCCGGAAAATGACTGATCCTCTCCCGGTTTCATCGATTTTTCAGGTTGACAGTCTCACAACAGAAGCCGTCAATCCTGAGTCAGGCCAGATTGACAATGCCTCGGCCGATGAAATCGTTCGAATTATTGTTCACGAAGATTTCAGGGCAGTTGAAGCCGTAAAGGCTGTTTCTGCCGAAATTGCACGTGCCATTGAAATTGTTGCCAGGGCTTTTCGCACGGGTGGGCGGCTGATTTACATGGGTGCAGGAACCTCAGGCCGGTTGGGTGTGCTTGACGCCAGTGAATGCCCGCCCACTTTTGGCAGCGATCCTTCGTTGGTTGTCGGGCTGATCGCCGGTGGCGAACGGGCCCTGAGAAACCCTGTTGAAGGGGCCGAAGACCGCCCCGAAGAGGGGGCTGCTGACCTGGACAGGCTGCTGCCATGTGCGACTGATGTCGTTATGGGAATTGCCACCTCTGGGCGCACGCCTTATGTGATTGGTGGCCTGAAGCGGGCGAGAGAGCTTGGTGCAGCCACGATAGGCCTCGTTTGCAATCGCCCTTCCGCGATGGATGATTGCGTTGATCTGATGATCGCCCCGGTGGTGGGCCCTGAAGTGCTTTCCGGCAGCACCCGCATGAAGGCTGGCACTGCAACAAAACTCATTTTAAACATGATCACCACTGGCGCCATGATTCGCACAGGCAAAACCTATGGCAATCGTATGGTTGACCTGAAACCGCTGAATGAAAAGCTGAAAATTCGCAGCCGCCGCATCCTTCGAGAAATCGCCGGCATTGATGAC
>JBJTRR010000752.1:0-2275 GCA_046076185.1 bacterium
GCCAGGTCGGCCGCGTGGGCTGCAATTTTGTAGGCAATCACACCCTGCCGCACATCTTCCGGCTCAGGCAAGCCCAGGTGCTCTTTCGGCGTGACATAGCAAAGCATGCTCGCCCCGTGCCAGGCCGCAATGGCCGCCCCAATGGCCGACGTAATATGGTCGTAGCCCGGTGCAATGTCCGTCACAAGCGGCCCCAGCACATAAAACGGGGCTTCGTCGCACTCAATCGCCTGTTTTTCCATATTCATGGGTATCTGGTCCATCGGCACGTGCCCCGGGCCTTCCACCATGACCTGGCAACCACGGGCCCAGGCCCGGCGAGTCAGGTCGCCCAGCGTCTTCAGCTCGGCAAACTGGGCAGCGTCAGAGGCATCGGCGATCGAGCCGGGCCGCAGTGAATCGCCCAGGCTGAAGGTCACGTCATAAGTCCGCATGATGTCGCAGAGGTCGTCAAATCGTGTGTACCACGGGTTTTCCGCCTTGTGACCCATCATCCAGTGGGCCATCAGCGAGCCGCCCCGACTCACAATTCCGGTAATCCGGTTCGCCGCCAACGGCACATATTCGCTCAGAATTCCGGCATGAATCGTCATGTAATCCACGCCCTGCCGGGCCTGATGCTCAACCATTTCAAGCAGGTCGTCTTCGGTTAACTCCTCAACCGACTTGACTTTCTGTATCGCCTGATACATCGGCACCGTACCAATCGGCACGGGGCTGGCTTCGATAATCGCCTGCCGGATGGCGTCAATATTGCCGCCGGTGGAAAGGTCCATCACCGTGTCAGAGCCCAGAGAAACCGCCAGTCGAAGCTTCGTCAGCTCGTTTTCAATGTCGCTCGTTACCGCTGAATTGCCAATATTGGCGTTAATCTTGCACTTTGAGGCCACGCCAATGCACATCGGCTCAAGACCCAGCTTCAGGTGATTCACGTTCGCCGGAATCACCATCCGCCCGCGAGCCAATTCGCTGCGAATCAGCTCAGGCTCAAGCCCTTCGCGCTTCGCCACATATTCCATTTCAGGCGTAATCTTACCACTGCGTGCGGCTTCAATCTGAGTCATTTTGCTGGCTTTCATGCGTTCGTCTCACCCGACCCGTGGCCCGTTGGCCGCAATTTCGGCTTTCAGCGGGCCAGGCACCGGTCAGAAATCCCGTCTTGATGCTATAGAATACAATTTTTTTCCTGCCGCGGTCAATTGAATCAGGGCACTTCCTCGGCCAAAAGCCCGGTCATAATTGCTCAATCGTCAGCCCGCCATCCACTGTGATCACCGCCCCCGTGCTGAAATCAAGGTCGCCCCTGGCCATCGCCGCCACCACCCGCCCCACATCCTCAGGCCGCCCCCAGCGTCTCTGCGGCACCAACCCACCGGCGATCAGGCCGTCATATTTCTGCTTCACCACGGCCGTCATGTCAGTTTCAATTATGCCTGGCCTAACTTCCGTCACCACAATGCCTTCCGCCGCCAACCGTGCCGCAAAAAGCTTGGCCACCATGGCCAGCCCGGCCTTTGAAACACAATATTCACCCCGCTGCACGCTGGCCATCACGCTTGATACGGATGTCACAAAGACAATCCTGGGAACGACTTCCGGCATCCGTTGACGCTGCTTCAGCAGTTCGCCAGCCACGGCCTGGGTCATGAAAAAAGGGCCACGAAGGTTGGTGCCCAGCACTTTATCCCAGCTCTCGCCGGTCATCTCCAGAAGGTCCATCCGCACATCGGGCGCGATGCCGGCATTGTTCACCCAAAGGTCGCAGCGGCCATATTTTCTGAAAATATCGGCCACCATGGCACGGCCCGCAGCCACGTCGGCAACATCGGCCGAAACACGGTAAACGCTTTTGGCACCAAGCTTTAAAGCTTCGGCTTCCGTCTCACTGGCGGCTGGCCCATCGGTACGGGAATGGATGACCAGATGAAAGCCGAGCCGGGCGAGTTCCAGCACAATGCCCCGGCCGATGCCTCGCGAACCGCCGGTGACAACAGCGACCTGACCAACGGATTCAGCCATTTTTGATGCTCGCCAGATGATTTTTCGGAACTGCCAGATAATCGCCAAGTTGTTGATTCATAATATTTTGTGATTCAGGGGGAATTTCTTTGAAGTTGACAATTCCGACCAACGGATATTTAATTGTAGTGATTGACACAGGGGCGTCCATAGCTCAGTAGGATAGAGCGGCGGTTTCCTAAACCGCAGGCCGCAGGTTCGAATCCTGCTGGACGCACTGGGGCTTTGGTGATTTTTTTCGCACATCGCCCCGATC
>JBJTRR010000753.1:0-1974 GCA_046076185.1 bacterium
GATTGTGTCAAGTATGCCAACAGCTTTGCAAAAGCCATGTGTGTTCGTCTGGCCAATTATCAGGCCTTTTCAGATTATGATGATTCGAATTTATTTGAAATTCATTGAGTTTGATAACAAGAATCCGTTCACCCAAATATAGTTGTTATTCTCGTTCCTTAAGCAATACCACGAGTTTCGGAGCAGCTTGAAACGGGGTCTGGCTCGCAGAAGCGCGGCGTGCCTGCCCCCTTTTTTCGCTGAAGGATAATAGAACCTCTCTGGTCAACCTTAAAGCAACTATTGACTAATAGAATTGTTGACGTATGATATAAGTAGTATTCTCGAGGGGGAGTAATCGTGATCCGGTTACGGTATCTGAATCTCTTGTTCTGTTTAGTCCTGTCGATCCAGTCAGGAATGAACCTCATAATTGTTACTGATTGCAATGCCGGTCATGATTGTTGTTTTCCAGAAGATCAGGTTATCTGCTGTCCCAATAAAAATAAAATTCCATCAGCACCAATCGAAAATTGTCGTTGTTCAAGTCATGGTTCTCAACCGACGTCCATCGTCAGCACCGTTTCAAGAAACTCCCGCCTGACTAAAAAATCAACTGATCTGCAAGTTGCATCGTTGATTCCAATTCCTAAAATTCATTTGGTGTCTATCAGTGTCCCCACTGGCACTGTAATGCAACCGAATGTCTCTTCAGTCTCCATATTTCGCCTTACTCATCGCTGGCGTTGTTAATTCAATCGTTTTACTGTTCAAGCTGGTGATTTTACATTGTGATAAAGTCCAGCTTTGAACAGCCATAATAATTATCAAATACCTAATAAACGCCTGTGCAGAGATATCATGCTATTGTTGGCATGTTATCTGCCGCGTTTGTTTCAACTCGACACGAATTAACAAATTCCAAGAAAGGTTTGATCTCCCATGTCTAAGTCCTACATAAGCCTGCTGGCTTTGCTGAGCCTGTTTTCCGTTACGTTGACGACTGCTCTCAGGGCAGCCGATACAAAACCATCAGCCGCCTGCTGCAAAGACGGAAAGTGCTGCGATAACAAAGCTTGCACCGGCGATTGCTGCAAATCTGGCAAGTGCACACACGATTGCTGCAAAAAAGCTGCCTGATTAAAAGGCCATATCCTGATTGAAATCAGTTTGATGCACCATACGGCGTGAATTGAAATTTCAATTCACGCTTTTTTAGTTTGATCACTGTCGTAGCAAATAAAAAATCCTCATTACTACCATGATTCAGGGCTTGGCTACTGAATCAATCTTGTTCCTACTTCAACGGGTGTTTTTCAAAAAACTCCCACATCACTTCATTTGCAGAGATATTTTTCGTTGATTTGCCCAGCGACTGCATTCGCGGCGCCTGCCCCGGCCAGGTGTGCCCACCACCTTGAATTTCAATCAGCACCACTTCAGCCCCATCTCTGCCGTGGCCAAAAGTCTTGCGGGTTATGCTAGTTCCATCTTTCGACTTATCTGCCATTTTCACTACCACGGGCTCGGCGTGGCAACCATTGGCCTTCACCCATAGCTTTAGCGAGTAATCAACCGAGTAAAAATCAGTGCCCGAAAGCCCCTTGCCTTTGCCACCTTCAAACGGAGCAAAATCATCGGCAGTGCCGTGAAAATGAATCACCGGAACGGCCCGCCCAGGGTTCACTGAGGCCTGGCCCACCGGGCCACTCACCGGCGCTATTGCAGCAATCCGGCTGGATAGCTCTGCCGCGAGCCGATAACACATAATCGCCCCATTTGACATTCCCGTGGCATAAACCCGCTTCTTATCTACATTCACAGCATTTTCAATGTCATCCAGCAGCTTACGGGTAAACGCCACATCATCAATGTCGTTCGTCATGGCATATGCACAACAGTTTCCGGCATTAAATGTCAGCATTCTTGCCACGCGGCCAATGCCATTCGGATACACAACAATAAAACCCTCCTTGTCAGCCGTCTTGTTAAGAC
>JBJTRR010000754.1:0-1972 GCA_046076185.1 bacterium
GAAATCACTGGCCAGGCGGCAAAAAAGGCGGCGGGCAGTGTGCCGCTTGTCTCACTGAATTATTCCAGGGCCAAAAATAAGAATGTCACTTTGAAATTTGATCATTGCTCGCTGGTTGGCCGGGAATTGATTGGTATCAGCGGCGATTATCAGGATAATTCCATCGAAATTGACACAAGTCGTTGCCTCTTCTTGGGTGAATCGCTTCTGGGATGGAATTCCCTCGCCCAGCCCGATACGCTGCCGCTTCGCTGGAACGGCAATAATAATCTCTTTGACATCAGTCTCGGGTTTCTCGTCGGCACTGATAAAACCAGTTCACTCAAAGCCCTTGCCGACTGGTCAGGCACCGTTCTTGAAAAGAATGCCCAGGCCGCCAAAGTGGTGCTGCTCAATCGCCGCTCTCAACTTCCAAAGCCGTCTGACTTTATACCAAAAGATGCCGGCAATCAGCTTTATGGTTATCAGTAATCTAAAAAAACGCAATTGGCTTCGGTTTTTCGGTTTTTTGTAAGTGCTTCAAATACAGAAGGTTGTGGATTTGTTTCGTAAATTTGAAAGATTTAACAAAAATCAACTCTTGATTGTTATGTATGAATTATGTATAGATTTATGCTGTAGTTGGGAAGGCAAGGCACCCGGCCTTGGGTGATTCAGTTCGGCCCTGGCGGCTTTGGTTGCCTCAAGTTACTTGGCTGCAAGTGTTTGGTGTCTCACGCCGGGGTTCCTGCAAGTGTCTGATCAGCCATGGTATTCTGATGGTCTTCGGTTTTCTTGCACAGGCTGTGGTCGGTGTTGCACTGGTGCCCCCGGTTTTGTCTGGGTCACAGATTCAGATGTTCTTCGTCTGGCGGCAGATCTGTCGCTGACGATTGATGAATTTGCACGGCGATACCTCCGGTTTGCCCGTGGTCGTCTGAGCTTGATTGAAAAACCCAATGCCGACTGTATTTTCTGGTCGGCGTCTGCCGGCTGTGAAGTTTACGGTGCCAGGCCTGACCAGTGTCGAAGCTGGCCGTTCTGGAATGCAAATCTGGAATCGGCAAGGCGTTGGGAACAGGTGGCCGATGCGTGTCCTGGCTGTAACCGTGGAGAGCATCATGACCTTGTCAACATTCAGGAAATACTGAAAATGGCCCCCGACCGAACCACTTGGCCTGAATAGGCCAAAAGCTGGTATTTTTCGGTTAGATTTCGGCAACCGTTCTGTCAGGTCCGTATCCATGCAGTTGGCATTTACAGAGCTTTCAAGACTTTACGCTGAGGTGGACGAAATGATTCGTTCCCGCTCGCCGGTCTGCGAACTTTCTGCCCGTTGCTGCCGATTCCGTGAATTTGGCCACGACCTTTTTCTGACTTCCCTCGAACACGAATACCTGCTGGCCAGCGGCGAGCCCGCCGTGAGCCGCCTCATCGCCGGCGAAAACTGCCCATGGCAGGCTGAAAGTGGCCACTGCAGGGCCAGAACCGGCAGGCCTCTGGGTTGCCGCGTCTTCTTCTGCGACCCCGCCTGGGCCAATGAGATGCCCGAAGTGATGGAAGAAGCCATCGGCCGTCTTCGCCAAATCTCTGATCGCCATAACTTTGCGTGGGATTATCGCCCGCTTCACAAACATTTACTGGAATCACTCGCAGCCGGGCGTTGGTCGGAACCTGACCTGCCTCGCCGCGAGCCCGTCGGTATCCCACTTACCGACGAATCACCAGCCGACTGTTCGGGTCAGTCGCCTGGAAATCAAGCCGAATCAGGCCTGGCATGATTGTGCCGGGGCTGGTTCAGCTCTCATCCTATTCATCCTCGTTGTCAAAACGGAAAAACAAAAATGAGTGAATCGCCTGAGGAGTCAAAGACAGTGACCAAGAAGGATATCGTCAAGCGGATCCTGAGCAAGGACAAAGATTCCGCTGATATCAAGCTGACCCAGATCGTGGCCAAGGAAGTGGTGCAGAAAACCCTTGACGCCATCATTGC
>JBJTRR010000755.1:0-2476 GCA_046076185.1 bacterium
TCTTGCTGAAATTCGAAAGGCTGCTGCCCATCGCATTCCAGATGGAACCATTGGCAAATGTCAGGTTGCCATTGACGACCGAGCCTGTGCTACTGGTGTAAAGCGTAGTGCCGTTGTTCATCGTCAACGAACCAAAGGCACCATTTGATGTCAGGCTGCCACTATTGACAACCGCGGCACCCGTCACATTACCGCCTTTTTGAATGTTCGCTGTGCCACCAAGAATAGTCAGGTTGGTGGTCAGTCGCGATAAAGTGACAAGGTTACCACCGCTTACATTAATATTTGCCGAATTGAAATTCGCATTGACATTAATGAAATTGCCAGAAAAGAAATTGACCGTTGTAAGTGGTGTGCTGCCGCCAACAATACCATTAAACGTAATATTCCCGGTGCCGCCCGAGATATTCAGGTTAAATGCACCATTGACCGTGTTGCTGAAGAGAATATCGCCACTGGTTGAATTCAGGGCTATGGCGTTTGTCAGAATGACAGGATCTCCATAATTCTGGGCACCTGTGGTCGTGACATCCACGCCCAGATTTATTGTACTGCCGCCATTGGCTGTAAAACTCGTCAGTGGCGTAATGCCACCGATGCTAGAGCTTAACGCCTTTGTGCCCGGGCTGGTCACTGTCAGGTCTCCGCCACCATTGATTGTTGATGCAAACGCGACATTGTCCCCACTGACAACCGACGTACCAGTCATGAAAGTGTTATTCGAGAATGTCACGTTCCCGCTGACGGTAACGTTGGCCCCCAGATTAATCCGGTTGCCTGTTGTCAGGGTCAGGTTTGTGATGTTGCCGGGGCTGATGGCATTTGTCACAGTTATATTGGCGGCCGTCGCGTTTCCAATGTTCAGGTTTCTGGCGGTAATGCAATTGAGTTCCAGGTTGCTCAGGCCCAGGTTTGTGCCTGAATCCAGGCCGCCCAGGTCAATTCCATAGCCGAATGTCTGAACGTTCACCGTTCCGACTGATGTTGCATGAATTGATCCACCTGAAATCGTCAGATTATTTGTCGTTACCGTGGCAGCAGATGTTGAGCGAACACCAGCCTGTATCTGAACAGCCCCAGGTGCTGAAAGGCTAACCTGGCCATTGGCCGAGACGACATCGCCGCCTGCACTTATCGTAATATTGTTATATGTGCTCGTAATACTGATATTGCCGCTGCCGCTGGTATTGCAGGCCCCATTATTCTGCACTGATACGCTATTGCTGGCCGAGATTGCAATATCGGCCTTACCCAAAAGCCCTCCGCCACCAATGCTGATATGACCTGATGTTGATGAAACACTGATCAACCCGGTGCCTGTCGTAGTGCAAACACCTGCAGAAGTGACAGTGACATTCGCTTTCGCAGTGATATTTACATTTCCTGCAGATTGAATACCGCTTCCGGCAAGATAAACCGTGCTGTTACTGCTGGTGATATTGATATTACCGGTACCTGACTTAAGGTCAACCGAACCGCTGGAAAAATCAAAATCGCCATTGGCCAGAATATTAAGACTGCCTTTTGAAAGAATTGAGGAACCGAAAATCGAACCTGAACTGCTTGTCAGGTTAATCGATTGCGTGCTGTTGGGTGCGTTAATTCCCGAGCCGCCCATGGTGATATTGCCATTCGCCAGTAACGTGATGGAACCATTTGAACTTATGGCACCACTGGTATGCGAAATGCCACCCAGATTGCTGGTCAGACTGATATTGCCACTGCCAAAAGTCGTATCAAGATGGTTGCCTATGGTGATCAGGCCCGCAGCGACCACGTTAACGTTGCCGGCAGATTGCGATCCACCACCAGCCAGATTCACCGCACCAAATGAAGAAGTTACTGTAATGCCGTTGCCTGTTCGATTATCAATGCCGACATTTGTGACAAGGATATCATTGTTGGCCGTTAGATTGACTCTGCCATTACTATTGAAAAATCCGCCTGATGACTGCAAAATGCCATTGCCGGTGCTGGTTACCGTGATGGATCCGCTGCCCGAGCGGTTATCGATGCCACTGCTGCTGACAGTAATCAGGCCGGCAGCGGTAATCTGCACATTGCCGTTTGCCGTAATTCCAGCGGAATTGACTGTCAGGGCTCCGCCTGATGTCAGGTTGACAAGGCTGCCCCTGATTGATGAAAAGATTATGGCAGTGGCATCAGCAATGGTAATATTTGTGCCATTGGCCTGGACAATATTGAAATTATTGGTTGCATTATTCAGCGTGATGTTGCCGCTGCTGCCACTGCCAGAGGAGATAAAATTCGCCGTGCCGGAAACTGTGAGATTCGTGCCCGGCGATTGCGTAATTTCGCCTGATGTCACGTTCACCGATAGTGAATTCGCCGTAAGCTGGCCAAGGGCAATCGCCTGGCCATAGTTTCGCAAAATCATTGTATTGGCATTGTTTCCAGCCAGGCCCGAAAGCGAGCCGCCACTAGCTGTCAGGTTGGCCCCGCCAGAGAGATAAAC
>JBJTRR010000756.1:0-2963 GCA_046076185.1 bacterium
TCGGCCAGTTCATCCTGCCGTGCCAGCCTTTTCGACTCTTCATCCGCCCCAATCTGGCCCGGTAAAAGTGCCGCTGCCGTAACCAGAAAACCTGTCGCCGCCGGGTGCCCCGCCTGATCGCCCGCAATCTGCTCGCGAATAAAACGATTGTAAGGCGTGTCGCCATTCATCGCCGAGATCACATAATCGCGATAAGGCCAGGCATTGGGCCGCTCGGTGTTCACCTCAAAGCCATGAGTGTCGGCATATCGCACCACATCAAGCCAGTGCTGCCCCCAGCGTTCGCCATATCGGGGCGATGCCAGCAGCCGGTCAACTACCTTGTCGTATGCATCACGACTTGTGTCATTCTCGAATGTTTCGACGTCTGCCATCGTCGGCAAAAGCCCGGTAAGATCCAGCGAAACTCGCCGCAGCCACGTCCGCCGGCTCGCTTCTGCCGATGGCGAAAGCCCTGATTTTAGCAGTCCCTCAAAAATGAATCGGTCGATCGGGATTTTGTCCCAGCCTTTTGTTTTCAAATCTGGCGGTGTCGCTGATGAAAGCGGCTTAAACGCCCAGTGATCAAGCGTGTCAGCAACCTTCGCCGTGTCAATTCCATCAGGCCAGGCCGCACCTGCGTTAATCCATCGCTCAAGTGTCTTTAGTTCTGCGGGGCTCAGGCCAGGGCCTTTCGGCGGCATTTTCTCGTCGGCATCTGTTGAACTGGCTAACTCAAAAAGCGGGCTCTCCTGGGCTTTTCCAGACACAATCGCGGGGCCATGGCCACTGCCACCTTTGAACGCTAGCGATTTGATATCAAGCCTCAGGCTGCTTTTCTGCTTCTCAGCCCCGTGGCAGCCAAAACAGTTTTTCGCCAGTATCGGACGAACGTCACGGGCAAAATCAACTTTCTCGTCGCTTTGCACGGCTGACACACCAGCCATGCACAAAAGTGTGGATATCAACAGGTTCGACAGATAGTAAAGACGATTCATTTTTGGTACATCAGGCGATGATATCGCGGACAACTTCACCATGAACATCGGTCAGACGATAGTCACGGCCCTGGAATCGATACGTCAGTCGCTTGTGATCCAGCCCAAGCTGGTGCAAAATCGTGGCCTGAAGGTCATGCACGTGCACCTGCTGGTCCACCACGTTATAACCGATTTCATCCGACTTTCCATACATATATCCCGGTTTCACCCCACCACCAGCCAGCCACATCGTATAGGCGTCAATATGGTGGTCGCGCCCAATCGTCTCGCGGGATTCGCCCATCGGCGTGCGGCCGAATTCGCCACCCCACACGACAAGTGTCTCATCCAGCAGCCCACGCAGCTTCAGGTCCTGAATCAGTGCCGCTGTGGGCTGGTCAACCTCGCGGCAGACTTGTGTCAAAGAATCGGCCAGGTTCAGCACGCCCCCGTGGTGGTCCCAGTCAGTATGGTAAAGCTGCACAAATCGCACGCCCCGCTCTATAAGCCGCCGCGCCAGCAGACAGTTCATCGCATAGGATGGCTTGCCGGGCTCCACACCATAGCGTTTCAGCGTCAGCGGGCTTTCTCCCGAAACTTCCACCAGTTCCGGCGCCGTTGCCTGCATGCGAAATGCCATTTCATAGGCGGCTATGCGTGTGGCAATCTCCGGGTCGGCCGTTTCCTGCTGCCGCAGCCGGTTCAGCTCGCCCAGGGCCCCATAAAATTCCGATTCGTCCTGCCGGCTTCGGCCCTGCGGCGGAGCCAGGTCTAGAATGGGCGTATTACCTTTCAGGAAAGGAACGCCCTGATACTGCGTGGGCAAAAATCCGCTTGACCACAACGCCGCTCCACCTCGCGGCCCCCTCGGGCCCGATTGCAGCACTATAAACGAAGGCAGGTCGCGGCATTCACTCCCCAGGCCATAGCTCACCCAGCTTCCCATGCTCGGCCGGCCAAACTGCGGCGAACCCGTGTTCAGAAACCCCTTCGCCGGGCCATGGTTGAAGACATCTGTGTTCATGCCCCTCAGCCAGCAAAGCTCATCGACAATCTGGCTGTGATAGGGCAACCGCTCCGACAAATCCATGCCACACTGGCCCTGCTGGCTGAACTTTTCGCGACTGCCCAGCAACTTCGCCCCAGGCTTCAGAAAAGCAAACCGCTTGCCTTTGACAAATGACTCTGGCGGAACCTGTCCCGACAGTTCGTTCAGCTTCGGCTTCGGCTCAAACAGCTCAAACTGGCTTGGCCCGCCCGCCATAAACAGAAAAATTACCGCCTTTGCCTTCGGGGCAAAATGCGGCCCGGCCCATTCGCCAGCACTCTCAGCCGCGGCCAGCCTTCCTGTCGCCGGGCCGTCGCCCAGCGATGCCAGCGCCATGCTCCCCAGGCCGATCGGGCAGCCCTTCAAAAAGTGCCGCCGCGCCAGCGACAGTTCCATCTGGCTTTTGTCATAATCCGGCAGATGATTCATGAAATCTCTCTCCGCCTCATTCACGTGTGATAAATTCGTCGGTGTTCATCAGCAGCCGGGCCAGCGTTGTCCACGCCTCTCCCTCGGTCCGCCCCTTCTGCCGCTCGTTGGCCAGCAGTCGGCCCATGACTCTTGTCTCATTGGCGGAAGGTGGCCGACCCAGTCCCTGCAGAAAAATCTGCTCCAGACGTTCTTCGTCGTTTGTCGTGGCCACTTCGCGCCGCACTCGTTCACCCCAGGCAGCGGCCAACTCCACAAAAACCGGGTCATTCGCCAGATGCAATGCCTGCAGCGGTGTGTTCGTCCGGCCCCGCCGCGTACAGGCCGTCTGGGCATCGGCGGCGTCAAATGTCGTAAACAACGGGTGCCTGCTCTGCCGCCAAATCCATGTGTATAGCCCTCGCCGGTATCTTTCCTCGCCCTCGCTCGGCTTCCAGCCACGCTGGCTCTGCGTGAAGGCAAAAAGCTCGGCCGGCTGCGGCGGAAACACCGGCGGGCCGCCCAGCTTTTCCGTCAGTCGGCCTGAA
>JBJTRR010000757.1:0-2292 GCA_046076185.1 bacterium
TGGACATATGTCGAACCAAGGCCGGCTGTGGTTTCAGTGAATGACCAGCCGCTGCTGGTCTCAAAATCGGCATAGAAACTGGCTGGTGTCTGTGTTGCTGCTGTTGTAATACCGCCAATAACAGTGCCATCAAGCTTGTGATCCGTATCAGCCATTGGCCAGTAGCCGACCAGGCCCGATTCGGTGCCAGAAAACGCGGTTGTCTGGGCCCGGGCCATTTCGCCGGCACTCAGGCCGCGGTTCCATATGGAAAGGCCAGCCATTTGGCCGGTGAAGAGCGGGTCGCCGCTCCAGTTGCTCTTGCCGACATAATTATTGGCCCGGCTGACATTATTCGCCGTCTGAACCGTGCCGGTTGCAATCACTGCACCATTTTTATAAAGCGTCGTTGATCCATCAGGCATCTGACTGACAGAGAAATACTGCCATTTGTTGAGATCGATGACGTTGTTGGTAACGATATATTGTTCAGAACCACCCTTGAAGACGCTGAATTGCAAATTATTCGACGCGTTGGAGCGACAAAGCAGGATATTATCGCTGGAAGAGCCGTTACCGAAATCGAAAAACCGCTGCCAGCCCGAGGTGGATGTCGGATTCACCCAGACACCAGCACTGAAACCATTCGTGAAATTTGCAAAACCCGATGAAGGCAGAGTGGCATAGCCCGAGGAACCATCAAAACGCAAAGCAGATGAAATCGGAGCCGTTGCCCTTCCAGCCGGCGCCACTGTGCTTGTCACGGCCGATTGTGCCGTGCCATTGCGTGCGGCGGGGCTCACATCTTTTACGGTTGTACCGGAAATCTCCTTCATGGGCCAGTATCCAACCAACCCGGTTTCATTTCCAGTGAAAAGTGTTGAAGCCGCCGAACTGATTTCAGTCTGATCCAGTGCCCGGCTCCAGATGGAAAGGTCACTCATCTGGCCTGAATAAAGTGGGTCGGCCCAGTTGCTCTTGCCAATGTAATTGTTTGATCGGGTCAGGTTTTGCGGAATATAAAGCGTGCTACTGGCAACCATAACGCCATTTTTATAAATTTTCGCCGTACCACTAGTGTCCTGTGTCACGGCAAAATATTGCCATTTATTCAGTTCAATGGCATTTGTCGCAACAACTGAAGAGGCCGTAGAACCGCTGAACACATAGAATGCCAGGTCGTTGTTCGCACCATTTCGGCACAGAACAAGGTTATTGCTGGCGGCCCCATTGCCAAAATCAAAGAATCTCTGCCAGTTAACATTCGAAGTCGGGTAAACCCACATGCCTGCGGTGAACCCTGCGGTGAGATTTGAAAGCCCCGAACTTGGCAGAGTGATATAAGAATTCGTTGTGGTGTCGAATGAAAGAGCATTGCTACCGGTGGCCTGCGGATAGACCGAAGTCGTGACATTTCCTGTCAGGGCGTTCTGGCTTCGATCGATAATCGTGCCAATGGATCGATCAATCACCTTGCCGCCGGCCCCTTCGTTCATGGGCCAATAGCCAACCAGGCCAGTTTCGCTGCCGTTGTAAATTGTATTTGGTGCGGCAGCCATTTCGGTCGCAATCAGGCCCCGGTTCCAGACAGCGAAATGATTCATCTGGCCGGCAAACAACGAGTTCCCCCAATGATTATTCCCAACATAGCTTGTCAGCCTGTTCGTATTTATTGGTATGAGCGATGTGCCATTGGCAATAGCCGTACCATTTTTGTAGATTGTCGTTGTGCCGTTGGCTTGCAATGAAACCGAGAAATATTGCCATTTATTCAGTTCAATGGCATTTGAGGCGATAACCTGTGAGCTTGACGCTCCGTTGTTGATATTGAAGCCAAGATCGTTCGACGTACTATAGCGATAAAGTTGAATGTTATCGACATTCGCACCACTACCAAAGTCAAAGAATCTGCACCAGTTGGAAGCAGCCGTAGGATAAACCCACATCCCTGCTGAAAACCCGGTTGTGAAGTTCGCAAATCCTGTGGCAGGCAATTGCACATAGGTGTTCGTGCCGTCAAATGCCAAAGCGTCGGCATAAGGCGTGGTGAAATCACTGTTGATGGAAAAATTGGTAACACCCGAACCCGTTGTGCCGCTATAGCGGTTAGGGCTCAGGTCGTCCACCTGGCTGTTGGCCAGATCATGCAGTGGCCAATAGCCAACCAGACCAGTTTCGGTGCCGGCATAAACAGCATAAGGCGCATTCTGCACTTCATCGTCACTGATCGCTCGATTCCACACACTCAGGCTGTTCATGCGACCATTAAAGACTGACCCGCCATAATTCCCACTGATGTAGTTGGTTGTCCGG
>JBJTRR010000758.1:0-1275 GCA_046076185.1 bacterium
TGCCCGATTTTCACAAATTCTTGATGGGCCGAATCTGACACAGAAGCTGGTGCCCTTCCGGTTCACGGGCAAGGGCGGAATTCCTGTCAATTTTGTGCTTGATCAATCGTCGGGCGAGCAGAAACCGCTGAAATCGCAGGCGATGGTTGTGGTTTACACGGAGAAGGGTAAGAACAAGCGAGCGATCGACCAGATTGTGACGATCTGGAAATCGCCCGTGCTGAAGACCGACACGAACGAGGCCCGCAAGATTCCAGTGGAAACGCAGATTCCCGTTCAAAAGGGCGATTATGTGATTGACGTGATTGTGTGCGACACCGACGAACCGGTTGGCCAGTCGAAGCTGATGGAATATCACCCTGAGCTGGCAAAATTTCCGGGCATGGTGATCAACCTGCGGCAATATCTTGTGAGCGTGGAATGAGTTTTTCGGCTATCCATGCGGTGTCAAAGTCGCATGGATTTGGCCACGATATTAAGCTGTATGTCGTTTGTGCCGGAATAGAGCAGGCTGCCGATGGAGTCGCGAAGGTCTTTTTCCACAAGATTTTCGCTGATAAAACCACGGGCGCCGAAGACTCGAACGGCATCGAGCGAATTTTGCACAAAGCATTCGCTGACATGATATTTGGCCATGGCTGATTCGATGGTCGCATCTTTGCCCTGGGCCTTCAGCCAGCCGATTTTATAGACCATGGGGCGGCAGGTTTCGAGCCTGATCTTCATGTGGGCCAGCCGGTGCGAAACAGCCTGAAACTTGCTGATCTGCTGGCCGAACTGGTTTCGCTTGCGGGCGTAGTCGCAGCAGCGTTCAAGCTGGCGACGCATGGTGCCCAGCGCGGCAGCCAGAATCGCCCCGCGTTCCCATTCCATTGAACAATTGAAGACCTCGGCCCCGCGGCCTTCGCGGCCCAGCAGCGAATCGGCCCCGACCCGGCAGTTTTCCAAGGCAATTTCACCCATCGGCACGGTTTTCACGCCCATTTTGGGAATGGTGCGCACCACTCGCAGGCCGGGGGCATTGCGCGGGATGATAAAGGCTGAAATGCCCAGCACGCCCTTGGTGGGGTCGGTCACGGCATAGCAGACATAAACGTCGGCCACCGGGCCGGCGGTGATCCATGTTTTCTGGCCATTGATGACCCAGCCATCGCCGTCTCGAACGGCGGGTGAGGTCATGCTGAAGATGGCGGAACCGGCTTCAGTCTCGCTGGCACCGTTGGCCCCGACATACGTGCCATCGCACAGGCCCGGCAGCCATTTCTGCTTTTGCCC
>JBJTRR010000759.1:0-10451 GCA_046076185.1 bacterium
CCTGATTCAGATATGATAAATTTTAATGGTGATTTGAGTTGTCTGGATCGGGCCCAGGCCACTTTGGCCAATACGAGCCGCTTTGTCTGGAGTGTCGATTTGTGTCGATTCGTGTGCTGATTGCTCCTGACAAATTTCGTGGTTCGCTAGACGCATCTGAAGTAGCCAGGGCCATTGGCCGTGGCGTGAAAATTGCTTTGCCTTATTGCGAAGTGGATTGTCTCGGCCTTGCCGATGGTGGTGAAGGATTTGCCGAAACGATGGTCGAGGCTATGGGTGGGCGATTTGAGTCGGTGGAAGTGCGAGGTCCGTTGGGGCATCCGGTCACCGCCAGTATCGGTTTGGTTGATCAGGGGCGAACAGCCGTTTTTGCCATGTCATCGGCATCAGGCCTGGCACTCCTCCCATCAAACATGAAAAACCCTTTATTAACAACCACTTATGGAACCGGTCAGTTAATTCGCCGGGCACTTGATCTTGGCGTCAGCCGAATTTTTATCGGCATTGGTGGTAGTGCAACCAACGATGGTGGTGCCGGCATGGCTGCAGCACTGGGTTACAGGTTCCTTACGGAAGAGGGGCGTGAATTGCCGCTGGGCGGTGCCGCACTGGCCAGACTTGATAAAATTGACGTTTCAGGCCGCGATTCCCGACTTGATCAGGTATCGATCGATGTGGCCTGCGATGTGACCAACCCGCTTTGTGGCATGACGGGTGCATCGCAGATTTATGGCCCGCAGAAGGGTGCAACAGGAGAAATCATTGTTCGCCTGGATAATGCTCTTGAGAATCTCGCAAAGGTTGTTGCCCGAGACATTGGCCGCGAAATTCGTGACATCCCCGGTGCCGGTGCAGCCGGAGGCTTGGGGGCTGGTCTCGTTGGTTTTGCCGGAGGTCGGCTTCGACGTGGAATTGATCTGGTGATTGAAGCAACACGGCTTGAGCATCGAATGCGAATCGCTGACCTTTGCATTACGGGTGAAGGACGCATTGATCACTCTTCGGGTTTCGGCAAAACCGTGGCAGGCGTGGCACATGTTGCCAGAGACTGCGGCAAGCCCTGTATCGCCTTGGGGGGATCGTTGGCATCAGGCGCTGAAAGTGTTCTTGACCAGGGTGTTACCGCGTTTTTCTCGATCTGCACCGAGCCGATGAATCTGGCGCATGCGCTTGATCCTGACGGAACGCGTCGAAGGCTGGCACGCACGGCAGAGCAGGTTGTTCGGCTTTGGTATGGAAGCCGAAACTCAAATGCCCACTTTATCGACAAAACCTGGCAAAAGCCCATCCCGACCAGTGGGCCTGAAGTCGTTTGAGGGCTCTGACTTGATGCCTGGGGAATTTGAGCTTATTGAACGTATCAGAAGGCAGATGGTAGGGAATCATCCGTCACTGGTTGACATTGGCATCGGCGATGACTGTGCTGTGATTCGCCCGGGCCCGTCTGGGCTTCGCTGGCTGGTGACAACCGATATGTTGATGGAAGGGCGGCATTTTTCGATCGGCATGGCCTCTGAGATGGCCTATGAAATTGGCCGTAAAGCCATGGCGGTGAATCTTTCGGACATTGCTGCCATGGCAGGCACGCCTGTTTGTGCCTTTGCCAGTGTGGCCCTTCCCAGGGGTGAAGCAGAAAAGATATCAGCCGATCTGGCTCGAGGGATGCTTGACGAAGCCTCCCGATTTGAAACCACTCTGGCGGGTGGCGACACCAACGCATGGGATGGGCCGCTGGTGATTAATATCACGCTGATGGGGCTTGAGCCGCCAGGTGGTGCTGTAGTTCGAGGTGGAGCCAGGCCTGGCGACATGATTTTTGTGAGTGGCCCGCTTGGCGGATCATTTCACTCGGGCCGGCATCTGCGCCCTGAGCCCAGGCTGAAACTGGCCAGAGAGCTGAAAGCTGCATTGGGCGACGGGCTTCATGCAATGATTGATCTTTCAGACGGGCTGGGTGGAGACCTGAGACACATCCTCAAAGAATCGGGCTGCCCAGGGGCGATGCTTCATGCCGAGAGCATTCCGTTTCATTCCGACTTGCTCTCAAATTTAGTGCAATCGCAGGAATCGCTTGAAAATCTTGTCAGTGGTGCGCTTGGCGATGGCGAAGATTTCGAACTTTGTTTTTGCGTTGATCCAGAATCGGTCGCTGAATTACCTGAGGGAATGCACCATGTCGGGGTGATTACGGAAGATCGAACTCTGTTGATAAGATGGCCTGATGGGAGCGTTAAAGCCTGGGAATCAGGTGGTTTTGATCATTTCAGCCGATGAGTGTTTCGGGAAAGTAAAATGATGCATACTGTTTTTCTGACAGATGAATCAGCCACCTTGAAACTGGCCAGAATTCTTGCGAGTTATGTGAGGCCTGGGCAGGTCATCGCATTATGCGGTGATCTCGGAGCCGGTAAAACCACGTTTACACGAGGCCTGGCATCGCAACTGGGTGTGGCTGAAGAACATGTAAACAGCCCAACCTATCTGCTCCAACAGGATTATCTGACTCCTTCCGGCTTGATCATTCACCATTTCGACGCATATCGACTGGAAGATCCAGAGCATTTTGAGATGCTGGGTGTCGGGGAAACTTTTGATTCCGATGGCATTTCCATCGTCGAGTGGGCTGACCGGGTTCCTGAGTCCCTGCCATCCACTGCATGGTGGCTGTTTTTCAGCCATAACCCTGACGGCATCGGCCGAAAGGCTCAATTAAATTTACCTGATGATATTTTCAAAAAACTCATGCTGGACATGTGAGTCAGAATCGCTTTGGAGAACATCGTATTTGGGAATACCTGCAAAAACCTAGATTATGTCATTGATCATCACGTTGATTGTTTATTTCACGTGTTAAGACACTTATTTCCCTAACCAAAAAATGTTTACGCCGGAAATCATCAAAATGATCGCACTGGTTTAGAAAATGAGATACAATATTAGTAGTTACCGCGGTAGCTGCATCAAAAGTGCCACTGATATGAGCTGCAACACACACGTCAACAACCGTTTATTTTCAAAACGAGCCTCTATTCTGGCCCGGTTGCTGGTCTTTGCGCTTTCATGGTGGATGGCTCGACTACCTCTGGCAGTGCCTGACTTTCATGAAGTGAGCCATCATCATTCCGCCACTGAACCATGCCTGCTACACGAGCATTTAAACCGCTGGCATGGCGATGCTCAGGAGCACGGTTCGTCAACAGCTCAGGCGGAAAATCATGGTTTTCTCTTACACTGGCATTGGCTGTTACCAGGCAACGGCCCGATGAGCAGTGAAACTGGCGACGAGAGTGAAGAAGGCTCGTCACCGGTCGATCCATTCATGAATTCCATGTTTGTATCGAACCAGACAGATCAAGATTCTTTTGGATGGCTCATTAATTCCGAAATGCCTAAACTGGCTTGTGACGGCGCTATTCCGAATTCAAGCTCAGATCAAAAAATCTATTTGCAGATCAGTGAATATCCATTAAATAATCCGACTGAAACTATATGTATTACATATGTAAAACATAATTTTGTCATTCCCTCTTTTGATTTGGATTTGAATATCAGGCTAAGGTGTTGATGAGTTGGTTGGGTGATTGTTTGTGCCGAAATTTGCATCCTGTTTCAGGCGATCAGCTATTGTGCCAATTTCGTGCTGATTGAATGAGCAGAGCCTGATCTAAAAAAAGAGGGGAAATCGATGAATCGTTCATCCATGGCGATGGTTGTCGCTACTTTTCTAACGGGAATTGTTCTGGGGGCGGTCGGGCTCTCGTTCCTACCGGGTAAAAAAAATGCACCAGACGGTGCCGACACAGCGGCTGAAGCACCTGCGAAGACGGCTTCTGCAAAGCATATCACACTGACTGGCGAAAAGTTGAAGGTTGCGAATCTCAAAGTTAGTAAGTTAAAGCCGACGAGCGTGCGTGAGACCCTGGAAGTGCCGGCAACCATAGGCATTAACGTGGATAAACGAGTGCAGGTGCATCCACGAGTGCTGGGTGTGGTCAGAGAGGTTGATGTTGTGCTGGGGCAGAAGGTTAAGGCCGGTCAGCGGCTGGCCCTTCTAGAAAGCCCAGATGTGGGCAGTGCCAGGCTTGCTATTCGTGCATGCCGGTTTGCTCTTCAGATTGCTCGCAGAGAAGCTGAATGGCGTGATGAAATTGCCGGCAATGTGGCATTGATCATGGTGGATCTTGGCAAGAAACCGCAGACGAAGGAAATTGAAAAGAAATATTCAAACGTGCCGTTGGGGCACGACCGTGCCATGCTTCTGGCCAGTTACGCCAAGCTGGAACTGGCCCTCCATGAGGAAGACAAGCAGCAGGATTTATACGGCAGAAAGCTGGTTGGCGAACATGTGTATCATGCCGCCATGCATGCGCGTGAGGCTTCTCAGGCTGAGTTCGAAAGCGCCATGGAGCAGACAAAATTTGATGTGGGGCAGGAAAAACGCATTGCCGACCAGAAAGTGCAACAGGCTGAAGTGAGCCTGATAGAAGCTGTGCAGAAGCTGAAATTGCTGGGTGTGCGTGATGAAGATACGATCAACACGCTCGACCTGAACTCAGCGGCCCAGCTTCCCTCGGACTGGACCAAAAATATCATTATGGAAGATGTTGCTGCCTATCCGATTCTGGCCGCTTTTGACGGCACAATCACCAGCCGAAGCGTCGTGGTCAGCCAGAAGGTTGATGTGCCCGATCAATTATTCACCCTGGCTGATTTAAATACCGTGCGAATCACAGCACAGATCGCTGAAAAGGATTTTGCGACCCTGGGTGATATGAAAAATGGCGACGAGCTTGACATCATAGCCCCGGGTTCAGAAAGTAAGTTGATTCATGGCAAGATTATCTATGTCGGGGCCGAGGTTGACCCGCAGACCCGTACGGTTCCTGTGATAGCCGAGACATCAAATGCCAGTGGGCAGCTTCGTCCCGGTCAGTTTTGCAGGGTTCGTCTGCAACGGGCTGAAAAAACCGGTGTGATTGCCATTCCTGGCTCTGCCATAGTGGAATGGAACAGCAAGCCGGGCGTTTTTATTGCACAGGACGACGGAAAAACCTTTGAATTTCAGCCAATTCTGATCGATCAGATGCCGACGGATGACGAACACCCGGTGATTGTTCGTGGAGGGCTCAAAGCAGACCAGAACGTCGTAACCGGCGGAGCTTTCATGCTGAAGAGCGAATTGATCCTCGAAAACGAACCTGAAGAGGAATGAGGCCCCGGCCATGCTAAATTCACTGATTTCCGGGGCCCTTCAAAACCGCTTCATGGTGCTGGCCCTGACAATTATCATATCAGTAGTGGGTGCATCAGCTGCCCTGCGGCTCCCGCTTGATGCCGTACCAGACCTGACAAACATTCAGGTACAGGTCATTACGGAAGCTGCCGCCCTGAGTCCGCTGGAAGTCGAAACGCTGCTCTCGTTTCCGGTAGAAGGTGCGATGAGCGGTCTGCCGGATGTTGAACAGATTCGAAGCATTTCCAAATTCGGTATTTCAGTCGTCACGATCGTATTTAAAGAAGGCACAGAACTGTATCGGGCCCGACAGCTTGTCGCCGAGAGGTTGCCCCGGGCCGCTGAATCGATCCCGCCGGGTTATGGCACCCCCATGCTTGGACCAATTGCCACGGCTTTGGGCGAGATTTACCAGTTTGAAGTACGCAGCACTGATGGCAAAACCTCACCGATGGATTTGCGGACGATTCTTGACTGGCAGATTTCCTATCAACTTCGAGGCGTGCCTGGCGTGACCGAGATTAACAGCCACGGGGGCCAGCTGAAGACTTACCAGATTGAAATTGATCCGGATCGTCTGGCCAATCAAAAGCTCAGTTTCAGCGAGATTGTGGCTGCCCTTGAGGCCAATAACGCGAATGTGGGCGGCGGTTATCTCACCAAGGGTGGCGAATCACGCTATATCCGTGGTGTGAGCCTGGTTACCGACCCGAAAGAAATTGAACGCATTGTGATTCGTGAAACCAATGGCGTTCCACTGACGATTGGCGATGTGGCTAAAGTTCATCCGGCACCGATGATTCGTGCAGGTCTTGCAACCAGAGACGGTCGAGGTGAAGCCGTCAGCGGACTGGTCATGATGCTTATTGGCGAGAATGGCCGACGGGTTGTGAACCGTGTTAAGGACGAAATCGAAAAGATCAATAAGAGTATGCCGGAAGGGGTAACGGTTGAAACGCTTTATGATCGCTCATACCTGATAGATCATTCGCTGGGCACTGTCAAAGAAAATCTGGCTGTGGGCGGGGCACTTGTGATTGCCGTGCTGCTGGTGCTTCTGGGGAACCTTCGCGGCGGATTGATTGTGGCCATGGCCATTCCGCTTTCCATGCTGTTTGCGGCTAACATCATGCTTTCAACCGGTGTGACAGCCAGCCTTATGTCACTGGGAGCTATTGATTTCGGCATGATAGTCGATAGCTCGGTGATTATGGTTGAAAATTGCGTGCGGCGGCTGGGGCATGAAGGTGGAACCAGACCCAAGCTGGATATTATTCGCGATGCAGCCATAGAAGTGCGAAAACCTACGCTTTTTGGCGAGTTAATCATTGCAATCGTCTATCTGCCGATCCTTGCCCTTCAGGGCACAGAGGGTAAACTCTTTCGGCCCATGGCTTTGACGGTCATTTATGCTCTGGCGGGTTCGATGGTCGTATCGCTGACGGTCATGCCTGTGCTGGCCAGCCTGGCACTTTCAGACCGGACGACAGAGACTGAACCACGGCTGGTAAGACTGATCAAGAGGTTCTACGAGCCATCGCTCAATTTCGCGATTCGGCACAGGGGTTTCATTCTTTGTGTCGCAGCCATACTGCTTATTCTGACAATACCTGTTGCCATGCAGCTGGGTGGCGAATTCATGCCCCGGCTGAATGAGGGTGACTTACTGATTGAGGCTGTGCGGATTCCATCGGCTGACCTGGATGGTGCCGTGCCTATGGGGACACGGATTGAAGAGATTCTGCTTGAGTTTCCCGAAGTGCGAATGGTTTACTGCAAAACAGGCAGGCCTGAGATTGCAAACGATGTGATGGGCGTGCATCAGTCAGACGTCTGGACACTACTGAAAGACCAGAGTGAGTGGCGCTCGGGCCTTTCGCGTGATGACCTGATTGAAGAGATGAACACCAGGTTGAGCGATTCTTTGCCGGGTGTTCGTTTTGGTTTCAGTCAACCCATCGAGATGCGTGTCAATGAACTGGTGGCTGGTGTCAAATCGGATGTTGCTGCACTGATTTACGGCCCCGATCTTGATATGCTTTCTGAACTTGCGACCAAAATGGAAGGTGTGATGGCGACAATACCAGGCGCACGTGATGTGCGTGCTCCTTCTACGGGTCGTCTGCCGACACTGAAAATTACTGTGAATCGCGAACAGCTTGCCCGCTATGGAATTAAGGCGCAGGAAGTGATGGACGCCATTGCTGCACTAGGTGGCAAAACGGTTGGAACGGTTTTTGAAGGGGTTGCAAGGCACCCAATTCAGGTGAGAATGCCTGAAAACTGGCGTAATAACCCGGATAAAATCGCCTCGATTCTATTGATGGATGCCAACGGTCGAGCCATTCCGCTTTCCAACGTGGCTGATGTCAAATTTGAAGAGGGACCAAGCGAAGTTGAGCGGGAAAATGTGCAGCGGCGTTCTGTGGTTTCGGCCAACGTACGTGGTCGTGACATTTCGAGCTTTGTGGCCGAGGCCGAAGCTGCTATCGCGAAAGCTGTCCCAATGACGCCTGGCTATTCCATTCGATGGGGTGGTCAGTTTGAGCATCTTCAAACCGCCATGCAGCGTCTTCTGATTGTCGTGCCGATATCGCTGGCCCTGATTTATCTGCTGCTTTACACATCGCTTGGTTCGATGCGACTGGCCGCATTGATTTATCTGGCTGTCCCTTTCGCGGCAACGGGCGGGGTTTTCGCCCTTATGCTAAGAGGTATGCCGTTTTCAATTTCGGCTGGAGTCGGATTCATTGCTCTTTTCGGAGTGGCGGTTCTGAATGGACTGGTCTGGGTTTCTGCAGTGGAACACAGACGAGCGGAAGGAGCATCGCTGGAACAGTCGGCCCATGATGCCGCGCTGGAACGCCTGCGACCAATCCTGATGACAGCTCTTGTCGCAGGCCTCGGATTTTTGCCGATGGCGGCCAACACCAGCCCTGGTTCTGAGATTCAGCGACCACTGGCGACTGTTGTGATTGGTGGGCTTTTGACAAGCACACTCCTCACAACCATAGTTTTGCCAACGATTTATCCGTGGTTTGCCAGAGGCTTGCCTCTGCCGAAAATCGATCAGCATTCGGTTCATCGATGATTAATCAAAATCAGCTTATCGGGGTGACAGATTCACCCCGGTCAATACAATATGATGATCAAACTCATTTTGGAGTCCACCAGGTAATGACTGAAAAATCAAAAAAAAGACTGGCCCTTGAGGCCAGCCTGGCTGAAGACCCCCGGGATACGTTTCTTCGTTATGGTCTTGCCATGCAGTGTCTTCGTGATGGAGATACTGATGAAGGTCGAGAGCGTTTAAAAGGGTTGATTGCTGATCACCCGGACGAGAGTGTTGCGGCTTATCAGCAACTGGGGCAATCATTTGCAGAAACAGATGAGCTGGAGCAGGCCCGTTACTGGCTTGAACTTGGTGTCGAAAAAGCCAGAAAAGCTGGCGACAGTCATGCCATGGCCGAAATGTCGGGGATTTTGGATACTCTTGTGTAAGAGAGGCCGGGGCTTTTTATTTCTTGTTCTTTGAGCAATACGACGGGTCTCGGAGGAACTTGAAAAAGGGGGCTGGCTCGCTGAAGCTCTGCTAGCAGCGTTTCTACCCCCGTTTTCACAGAAGGAGAATGAAACACCCCTGTAAGAGAGGCAGATTGAGCTTGTCAAAATTAGATTTATCTATAACCTGACCATTATCGGCATGGAATGATTCCACGAATGCCGTTAAAAATGACATGGGTGAGCGGGCAGGGAGGCTTGCAGACCATGCCTTATGCAAAATCACGTAGATTCTATCTCAAGCGGCTTGCCGAACTTGCTTTTGGTGCCGGTACAATTGCGCTCGAGTCAGGGTGTTCAACCATACGCCAGCTTCGTGGCGATATTCCTGTTTCAAACCCTCTTGTTATCCCATCTGTTGATTTCGAAACAATTTGGAATACGACGATCGCCGTTCTGGATGATTATTTTCAGATTGCTTCTGAAAATCGACAACAGCGACGCATCATCACCCAGCCCAATGTTGGTGGAACAGTACTGGAGCCTTGGGATCGTGATTCAGGCGATATTTATGATCGCCTTGAATCAACTCTACAGACAATCCGGCGGTTTGCTATAGTAACTATCGATCAGGATCCAACCGGCCTGGGTTATGCGGTTAGAGTAGAAGTGTTTAAAGAACTTGAGGATATGATTCGCCCTGAACGTGCTCCAGCTGGCCGGGCCATCTTCTCAAATGAAATACCTGTGAACCGAACCAGAGAAATTGTAGGCCCTGTTGATCTTCCACAGGGATGGATACCCAAAGGAAGAGATATTGTTGTCGAACAAGCAATCTTAAGAAAACTTCAAAGAAAATTAATGCTATAAAACACAAAGAATGGCGAAATCGCCATTCCTTATGTTTTCAAGATATCCGAAAATTACCAGTCAGGCTGCTACAGTCTTACGACGTCGTGCAATGTAACCCATCGACAGGGCACAAATTGTACCAAGAGCATAGGTAGATGGCTCAGGAACATTTGTTAAGCGAACGAGTTGAGGAGTCGTGGTGAAGGTTGTCCACGAAGAACCTGTGTTGTTAACTGATGATATCGTACTCATAACACCGTTGATGCCAGGGGTAGGAGTCGAAGAATCTCCATAAGCCCAGTTAATATTATTAGCACCTGATCCGACTACGGAATTCTTAATCACAACCCAATAGTTTGTATTTGCAGCAAGTGCAACCGGCGATGCAATGTTCGTAAAGTTGTAAATTCCACCAGTCGTCAGGGAACCTGTTGCTGAGAAAGAACCAACAGATGTGCCAGGAGTTGCAGAGGCGTCGGTAAAGATCTGTACGCTTAAATTGGCAAGGTTATAGTTGCCAAATGAGCTCAGATAAAGTTGGACCAACCATACGCTGGTTGGCGTAGCAAATGAACCCGTATTGAATTTCTGGGCAATCTGTTTTGTTACATTCGAACCAGAGATCGTTTCAGCACCTTGAATTGTCTCTGTCAGATTTGAAACGTCAAAATCAGCTGCTTGCGTTTTCAAAGCCGAAGTTATGAGCAATGATGCTGCAACAACAAGGCTAAAAAATTTGGATTTCATCGGAAGATCCCCAGATGCAGAATACCTTGAGTGATAACTATCCTTGTGGATAGCCTTGTGTATATATAACCAAAAATCTGTCTGTTTATCTACTAATTTCTTCAACTTTTTTTATTTT
>JBJTRR010000760.1:0-5641 GCA_046076185.1 bacterium
GGGCCAAGGTCCCACTTCATGCCATCAATCACGGCATGAAGATATTTCACCGGTATCTGATATTTGTCAACCGTTTCGGCAATCGCCGCCAGGCCAGGCCAATCGTCACCCGTTGCTTCTTGAGCACCAGCCAGCCCGGCATCAAGTTCAGCCTGCCACTCGTCAAGCCGCCGGGCTCGCTCCTCAGCCGGTTCACCCGGCTCATCAGCAATGTCGTCGGTGTGCCGCATAAAGGCATAAATGGCACACATCGCCCGCCGCCGGTCTGCATCAAGCAGCCGGAAACTCCAGTAAAAATTTTTGGCTTCCGCCCGCGACAACTTCTGGCAGAAGGCATAACTCGCTTCAAGCGAACGACCTGAATGACCGGCACTGATGCTTGTCTCAAGTGGTGACATGACAGGCCGATGCGATTTCAATTCAGTCCTGGCCCATGCTTCGTTGGATCAATCGGTTTTCATCGCGGGTTCGGCTTTTTTGACCGTGGCAAAAGCGAGCCGGCGAGGATTCGTGCCATCAGCCCCGCCTGAGTCATCTTCCCGACCCTCGGCCGCCGGGTCAAGACATCAAAGCCACAGTTTTCAATCGCATCAAGCGTGGCCACACCCCCTGCATGAAAAAGCCGCAACGCCAGCCCAACCCGCCCACCCAGCTTCTCCGTCAAAGCCCGGCCTGAATCAAAAAGGGTCCGTGTCACCGCCACTTCCTCAGCCAGCATCCGCCGAAACGCATCACTGGCCGGAACCTTGGCCAGATCCCCTTCGGCAACACCAAATTTTTCCATGGATTCCCATGGCAGATAAATCCGCCCCTTGACAAGATCACGCGCCACATCCTGCCAGAAATTCGCCAGTTGCAAACCCGTGCAAATACCGTTCGACATCGCCAGATTCTCTTCCGAAGCCTCGCCAAACAGCCGCAAGACAAGCTCGCCCACAGGGTTAGCCGACCTTGTACAATAATCTGCCAGCTCAAGCCGATTCGCAAACCGCGTTTTCCACTGATCCTGCTCAAATGCCGAAATCAAATCAGAGAAAGGCTTTATGGGCAGGTGGAACTGTTTCACAACAGGCTTCAGGGCCACATAAACCGGGTGCCGCGGTTCCGGTGCATCAGGCGTGTAAAGCTCCTCAAGCTGCTGCTTCCACCAGGCCAGAAGCTCGACTGATTTCTCGGGGCTGCCCGTTTCATCGCCCAGGTCATCAGCCCATCGACAAAATCCGTAAACCGCTTCAAAGGCTGTTCTTAGATGTGGCGGCGTGAACACACCCACCACCACGAAATTTTCATAATGCGACCGCGAAAGCCGGCGGCAATAGTCCTGCGAGCCCACCAGCGATGGCCTCTCAGCCTGCCGGGCAAGTGCTTCGGGGCCCCACAGCTTCAGCTCGTTTTCAAGTTGCATGCGAAAATTCCGGAAATGGGAACTGGGGCAATCAGGTCGCCGGTCGCTTGCGTCGGCTGGCCTATTTTGCAAAAATCATGAAGTCTGAAAAAGGGGCCTTCCAGTCTCGAACGGTTTGCATCACCCGGATTCAGCCTCAATTCGCCGGCCATTCCGCTCCGGCAGAACACTTTCACCCACCGATAGAAAATTCAAAGGGAGTCAACGCAAATGAGTCTTTTCAGCCGCCGTTCGGCAATCAAAACCGCGGTTCTGGGTCTGCTGTCGGCCCGCGTCGTGCCCTTGTCGGCCGCCGAAGATGACTTCGTTAAACTCTTCAATGGTAAGGATATCGAAGGCTGGGTCAAACCCGATAGCACTGATTGCAGCTTCAGCGTTGAAGACGGCGTCATCGTTGGCCGCACCAACGGCAAACTCAAAAAGAATGAATTTCTCTGCACCCCCAAGCCCTACGCCGACTTCATTCTGAATGCCAAGGTCAAAATTCGTAATGGCAACAGCGGCATACAGTTCCGTAGCGCCCGTGCTGCCGACGGAGCCGTCTCGGGCCCCCAGGCCGACGTAGCCGACGGCTACTGGGGCCTGCTTTATGAAGAACGCCGCCGAGGCATTCTGGAACGCTACCCCAAAGAAGAAGCCGAAAAGCTTGTTAAGAAAACCGACTGGAACGACTTCCGTATCGAAGCCAAGGGCAAGCATGTCCGGATCTTCATCAACGGCACCAAAGTGATCGACCGCAAGGACGACAAATTCGACGACTCAGGCATCATCGCCCTGCAGGTTCACGTCGGCCCGGCCATGGAAGTCAGCTACAAGGATATCGAAATCAAAGAATTAAGCTGATTCGCACAATCTGCCGGGGTGATGCACTTTTCATTGCCCCGGCAGACTGATTTAACTTTTGTTATTCAAAAGGCTTAATCGTCAGACGCACCCTCGACATGCTTGGATTTGATCATAATCTTGGTCGTGCCCTGCTGAACCACCTGCCCCTTGTGGTTCAGCACCTGCTTGGTCCATGTCACAATCCCGCGCCTGCCCCTTGATCGTGGCTCAAGCCCAATCACCGTGTTCCTGACATAAATCGTGTCGCCAAAGAAAACCGGCTTGAGGAATTCCCAGTTCTCAATCGATAGAAATGCAACGGTCTGAGTCTTGGGTGAATAGATCCCCAACCCGCTGGCAATCGAAAGCACCAGCAGACCATGAGCAATCGGCTGGCGAAACGGCCCATCGGCCGCCTTGTCATGATTCATGTGAATCTGGTTAAAATCGCCTGACACTCCGGCGAACATCGAAACCTCGGCCTGGGTCACGGTTCGACCCGCCGACTCGAAAGCATCGCCAATGGCCAACTCGTCAAACCCGATCCAGAACTCCGAATTTCGCAGCACAGGCTTATCCGCACCATCTCCGCTCATGTTTCTTATTCCCAAATCAGCCAATGACTTAAGCATTCATCCCGGTGTGTGTTTCAACAACGCGGGGCCGGCACTATCCAACTCCACACCGTCCCTTGGATATTGAACGAATTCTTGTCGCCCATTCGCCCTGAGTCAAGTTCACTTGCCCGTAAATCCCATTTCTTCACCCAAGACTTTGTGTATTTTTTCACAAAATGGTTCGTTCCACTATCATCACTCTGGACAACACTCAGCCCACAGGGTTATTATGTCGAGAATGAAAATATGAGGGCCTGTTCGCGTATTTTCTGAGTTTTTGGAATCCAGTCAGGCATTCTGAAAACCGGGATTTGATGGCGGCTGCAGCAATAATCAGCAAGTCAAAACCCAGTCAGATGTTGCATAAAGTCGAACAAGTCGGGAGTTAACGGTATCAGATTTGCATGTGATTTCTGTCAGTGACATGCAAGCGATTGAACAGATCCGATATGGAAAGATTGATCCATGGCTGATCGTCCAAGTGTGAATGATATTCTGGCCAAGGCAAGGGCCGCAAAAGCAGGCGAAGCAGCACCCGAATCTTCTGCACCCGCCGCCCCGGCCGGTCAACCGGCGAAGCCAGCCCCCGTTGCCGCTCCGGCCCCGACGGGTCGCCCTCTCTCGCTTAAAGAGAAGCTGGCGGCTGCCAAAGCCACAACAGCAACTGCACCCGCTGCGGCTCCGGCGGCGGCTGCCGCACAGGCGACTCCAGCTGCCCAAGCGGCTTCTGCCCCAGCCGTGAAGGTGCCTACCCCTGCCGAACTTGGTCGCCCGCTGACGCTGAAAGAAAAGCTCGCGGCCGCCAAAGCCACAGGTGGTGCTGCCCCTTCAGCGGCGGCTGCCGCACCGGCTCAGGCAGCTACGGCAGCCAAGCCGGCTGCTGCCCGTGAATTGCCACCGCTGGCAGAGATGAATGATCCGCGTGATCTGGCTGAAGCCCTTCGCCAGACGGCTGCCAAGCCGGCGGCAGGTGGCAAGCCGGCTGCGGCAAAACCCGCCGCTGCGAAGAAAGAGGCACTTGACCTGCCCCCCCGGCCGAACAAAATTGCTGCCATGGCTTCACTGCAGGGCACGCGTCGCCGGTTCATGATCGGTACGATTCCGGCCACAGCCTGGTTGATTATTGCCTGGACAACTTTCACCACGGCACTGGTGGCATTCAGTGCGATGCTTGGCCGTTTTTTCTTTCCCAACGTGCTGGCTGAACCGCCCAGCACGATTAAAGTCGGGCCAACGACCCAATTTGAGCCTGGCGAGGTGAACGAACGGTGGAAAGCCGAATGGGGATTCTGGATTGTTCGCTCGGTTTACAATGGTCAGGATATGCTTTATGCCCTCTCGACCATTTGCACACACCTTGGCTGCCCTCCGAACTGGCTGGCCGGCGAACAGAAGTTCAAGTGCCCCTGCCACGGCTCGGGTTTTTATGTCTCGGGCATCAATTTCGAAGGCCCCGCACCACGTCCTCTTGAGCGATTCAAGGTTTCCGTGGGCGATGATGGCCAGATCGTGGTTGACAAATCCGCCAAATATCAGGAAGAACTGGGCCAGTGGAACGACCCGGACAGCTTCATTCCTGTCTGATTTAACCGGTTGGTGGGCAGATCATCTGCCGGACGTATCTCAGGACAATTTTTCAGCGACCGCCCCAGGGCCAGACCAGGAAAATCACAGAACAAGTCATGTCCATCGCAGATAAGATAACGGATAACCAGATCTGGAAAAGCGTCTTCCGTCATCCGATGCCGACTGATCGTCGGAATCGTGTTGTGGTTATGCTGACCAACTTCTTCCTTCACCTGCACCCAGTCAGTGTCAAGCGTCAGGGCATTGCCCTGAGCTACACATGGTGCATGGGCGGAACGACTTTCTTCCTGTTTCTGGTGGAAGTGGTGACCGGCGTCCTGCTGATGTTCTACTATCGGCCGACTCTGGAACATGCCTACAACGACATCCTGAACCTGCGTGACGTCACCACGCTTGGCCTGATGCGTGAACTGCACCGCTGGGGTGCCCACGCCATGGTCATCGCCGTCTGGCTGCACATGTATCGCGTCTTCCTAACAGGCAGCTACAAACCGCCCCGTGAATTTAACTGGGTTGTGGGCACTCTGCTGCTTGTCTTCACGCTGCTATTGTCATTCACAGGTTATCTTCTACCCTGGGATCAGCTGGCCATCTGGGCGATCACCGTCGGTTCAAACATGGCCCGTGCGACTCCCGGAGTCGGTGTGGAAGGGCCAGGTGCTTCGCTTCTGGTGCTCAACGGTGTGCCGCTTGTGACGAGCTATTCCGACGCCAAGTTCGCCCTGTTGTCAGGTCGATCAGTCGGTGAAATGACGCTCAACCGTTTCTATGTTCTTCACTGCGTTGCCATTCCGCTGGCTGTTAGTCTACTGATTATGATTCACTTCTGGCGTGTACGTAAGGACGGCGGAATTTCGGGTCCGATGTAACGCGTTCATCCTTGTTGATGCCTTATGAGTCAGGGCGTGTTTGATGAACGGAACAACCGGAATATTCCAGACAAGAGGTTGGGTTTGAGTCGATGAATCACCATCCCGATTTAACTGCCGGCGTCATGGCCGGTCTCTCATGGTTCTACTTGTGCGCCGGGCTCATGAATGCCTGTGCAGCCGGCTATATCTCCTTCTCTGAACTGGTTTCGGAAGGTGCCTGTCGTGAGGGGCTTACACCTAAGACCCGTTTCATGCCAGCCTGGCTGAAAAACATTCTCTGGGTCTTTTATGGATTGGGTGGTCTCGTTGCCATCCTCAATCCCAAGATTGGTTTC
>JBJTRR010000761.1:0-4048 GCA_046076185.1 bacterium
TGGGCGATGGTTCCGTTCGGTTTGTGAAAGAGACGACCAGCCTTCGCGTCTTTGCGACACTCATCACGCGTGACGGTGGTGAAGTGATTTCAGCCGATTCCTGGTGAATCGAAAGCCGCAGCTTTTCATACGTCGAAACCCGGGCCGCAAAAGCCCGGGTTTTTGATTGATAACATAAACTTTTCCGGCTGATCTGGTGGCTTAAATCACTTCGGTTGGTTACTCTTTAAGCCTGTAACGAATGCAAATCGGATGAGTGAAAGAACAGCCCCTGATGAGCCAGATTGATTGGACGGTACTGGCGGATTTTGTCAAACGACACGACCGGATCGTGCTGACAACCCACATTCGCCCGGATGGCGACGCCCTGGGCAGCGAGGTCGCCCTGGCCCTTGCCCTGCTCAGGCTTGGCAAAGACATTCGCTGCGTGAACACCAGTGCCCTGCCGCCACGATACGATTTTCTCGACCCGGACCGTCGCCTTCTGCATCATTATCAGGAAGGCGGGCCATCGAATTATCTTCTGAAAGATGCTCAGGCTCTGATCATTCTCGACCTTTCAAGCTGGAGCCAGTTGGGCCGGTTTGGCGACTGGGTTCGCACCTTCAAAGGGCCAAAGCTGGTAATTGATCACCACGTGAGCCGCGATGCCGACCTGGCCCAGACCTTTCTTGCAGATACTTCGATCGAAGCGACCGGCCGGCTCGTTTTTGAAGCTGTCAATCACCTGAAAGTCAAAATTGATCAGCCGATTGCAACCGGTATTCTTACGGCAATCGCCATGGATACAGGCTGGTTTCGCCACCCGAACACCAGTGCCGAGACTTTGCGAATCATTGCCAGCCTGATTGACTCCGGTGCCCCGATTTCCGAAATCTTCAAGAAAATTTTTGAACGTAACACACTTGGCCGGCTGAAGCTGGTTGGCCGAACCCTCTCAAGCCTGGAAACCGCCTTCGACGGCCGTGTGGCCTGGGCCACCGTCACGCGTGAAGCACTTGAAAAAGCGGGTGCCCTGCCCAGCGACACCGAAGACCTGGTTGACTACACCGTGAGCATTCTGGGCGTGGAACTTGGCTTTTTGATGATGGAACTGCCGGCTGGCGGTATCAAATTGAGCCTGCGCAGCCGTGGCCCAATTGATTGCTGTGAACTGGCTGGCCGGTTTGGTGGCGGTGGGCACCGTGCAGCCGCCGGTGCCACTTTGCCCGAGCCCATTGACAAGGCCCTTGATTCTGTCAAAAAAGAGCTGGCCAAATTGATTTCAACGGAATCGGGAAATTCATGACACAGCGGGCCTGACTCGCTAATATAGAGGCCTTGCCGGGCATCGCCCGTAGGCCACCACGGAATTGAAAACGACTCATCAGCATTTTGGACAATGCCGATATGCAATATCGCCCACTTGGAAATACGGGTCTGAATTTGCCGGTGCTTGGCTTTGGGGCCAGCTCTCTGGGGCAGGAATTCCGCCAGATTGATCTGGCCGAAGCCCTGAAGTCGGTGCATGTGGCACTTGACCTGGGCATGAATTTTATTGATACTTCGCCATTTTACGGCCGTGGGATGAGCGAATGCCTGCTGGGTGTGGCCCTGCGTGGCATTCCGCGTGATAGTTACTCGCTTTGTACCAAGCTGGGGCGATATACTGGAACACATTTTGATTTCTCGGCCCGGCGCGTGGTTGAAAGTGTTGACACAAGCCTTCTGCGCATGGGTGTCGATCATCTTGATATCATTTTGTGCCACGATATTGAATTTGTCGAAATGCAGCAGATTGTCGATGAAACCCTGCCTGCACTCGAAAAAATACGCCAGTCAGGCAAGGTGCGATTTATCGGTATGAGCGGCTACCCGATGAAGATATTTAAATTCATTCTCGACCAGGCTCCGCTTGATGTTGTTCTATCCTACAATCATTATACACTTCAGAACACGATGTTTGCCGACCTGGTGCCGTATCTGAAGTCAAAAAATGTCGGCATAATTAACGCCGCACCGTTTTCGGCACGGCTTTTGACGAATGCCCCGCTGCCTTCATGGCATAAGGCCACGCCTCAGGTTCGGGAAATATGCAAGGCTGCGGCTGATCACTGTGCCAGACATGGCGTGGATATTGCCCAGTTTGCTTTGCAATTTTCCATAGCGAATCAGGATATGAGCACATGTATTGTTGGTTCGGCCAACCCTGAGAATGTCAAAAACTGGGTGAAATGGGCAGATGAGCCTGTAAATCAGCAATTGCTGGCCGAAGTGCTTGAAATTCTCAGGCCGATTCACAACTGGTTTTATATCGAAGGTCGGCCGGAAAACAACGATCCGGTCAATTGAAATCAAAAGGATTTGGCAGATTCCAAATGAAAGCACTTTCGCTTGATTCACCGCTCAACTGGCGCCAGGTTGAAATTGATGAACCCCCGCCGCCCGCCTCTGGTATGGCGGTGGTGCGCATTCATCAGGTTGGTGTCTGTGGCACCGATCTTTCCGGCTATCTGGGCAAAATGCCATTTTTCAGCTATCCGCGCATTCCAGGCCACGAACTTGGCGTGGAGGTGGTGGCTGTTGGCGATGGCGTGACGAATGTGAATAAGGGTGAACGATGCTCAATTGAGCCATATATCAATTGTCAGAAGTGTCATGCCTGCCGGCGTGGATACACCAACTGCTGCGAGTCAAACCAGACGCTGGGTGTGCATTGTGATGGCGGCCTGACGCCGCTTTTCACCATCCCGGCAAGAAAACTCCATCGGTCGGAAAAATTAAATTTTGAGCAGCTGGCCCTTGTGGAAACGCTGGCAATTGGCTGCCATGCCGTGAACCGGGCGACAATTCAGCCTGACGACGTGGTGGCCGTGGTTGGTGCCGGGCCGATTGGACTTTCGGTCATTGAATTTGTGAAGCTTACGGGCGCCAGGCTGATTGTTGTCGATTTAAATGAGGCACGATTGCAATTCTGTCGTGATGTGATGGGCGTCGAAATGACATTAAAGTCTGATGCCAGTCTTGATAAGAATTTGAAAGAACTCTCGGGCGGGCACTTGCCTGATGTTGTCATCGACGCCACCGGGCATTATGGCAGCATGTCGCACGGCTTCGAGCTGGTGGCCAATGGTGGCGGCAGGCTGGTGTATGTTGGTATTACAACCGATGAAATTAAATTTCGTCATCCGATTTTCCATCGCCCGGAAGGCACGCTGCTTTGCTCAAGAAATGCCCTGCCCGGTGATTTTACAAGAATCATTGAGCTGATTGAATCGGGCCAGATTGACACCAGCCCGTGGATCACGCATCGAGTCGGATTTGATGAGGTCATCACTTCATTTCCGTCGTTCGTGAAGCCGGAAACGGGCGTGATCAAGGCAATGATCGAAATTGGCCAGTAACGATATAAATCAGGCTTCTTCAAAGGAAATATCATCCCGATGTATCAGCTTCCTGAAACCATATTGCAATTCGGTGCCGGTCGCTTCCTGCGTGGTTTTTTCGACCGATTCGTTGATCAGGCTAATAAGGAAGGCCAGGCGGTTGGCCGGATTGTAATTGTGCAATCCACCTCAGGCCCAAGGGCGGAGCTTCTTTCGAAACAGAATTGCATTTACAATGCCCTTTACCGAGGCGTTGAAGACGGCCAGGTTGTTGATCGCACCATTGAAATCAACAGTGTCAGCCGTGCCCTGATCGCATCAGAAAGCTGGAATGAAATTCTCCGGATTTCAGCTTCTGCCGAATTGCAATATATTGTGACCAATGCGACGGAAGCCGGATACGAGACGGATGGCACCGACAAACTGACCGACGCCCCGCCCAAATCGCTTCCAGGCAAGCTGGCTGCCGTGCTTTGGGCACGTTATCAGGCCGGGAGCTCGCCGATCGTGCTTTTGCCCTGCGAACTGATTGAGAATAATGCCGATAAAGTGCAGAAACTGGTGGTTGATCAGGCCGTTGCCTGGGGTCTATCGGCAGATTTCATTTCATGGATGACTGAAAAATGCTGGTGGCTGAATAATCTGGTTGATTGCATTATTACGGATGGCCCGGCCGATCATCC
>JBJTRR010000762.1:0-4484 GCA_046076185.1 bacterium
CTGATCTATTGAATCAGAGACAACTTCTGAATTCACATTCCACAAATCTGATTCCGTAAATAACCAACTCAACTCCTAGACCCCGCCTGAAATGCCTTTGATTACTCCAAGAAATCACGCAACGCGTGCCTTCACTCTTATTGAATTGCTGGTCGTCATCGCCATCATTTCCGTGCTCATCGCCCTGCTTTTGCCCGCTGTGCAGTCGGCTCGAGAAGCGGCCAGGCGCATCAAATGCAATAACAACATGAAACAGCTTGGCCTGGCCATTCACAATTACGAAACCATTGTCGGGGCCCTACCGCCGGCACTCGTCATTCAGGGCCAGGGCACTAAAGTCACCTGGACTAACGGCTACGGTGCCTATGCCCGCATTTTGCCCCTGGCCGAGCAGGGCGTGCTTTTCGCAAGCATCAATTTTACCGTCGATATGCAGAACCCGCCTAATCTTACTGCCGCATCGGTTGTGATCGATTTTCTCGCCTGCCCCAGCGAGGTGCGTGGTGTTTCGCGACCTCTGGCTGATGGAACACAATACGGCATTGCCACCTATGGCTTTGTCGAAGGCGATTGGTTCGTTTGGGGCGGGCTGGGGTCAACCATCAAAAACAGAAGCGCCTTTGGCCCCAATATGTCGCGAAGCTGGAGCGAATTCACCGACGGCACCAGCAACACGCTTTTAATGTCGGAAGGCAAAGCTTTTATGACATATTATCGCGACTGCCCGACTCTCTCGAAGGTGAACGACCCCTACAACGTGCCCTCGCCCGACGCCGACCCCTATCAGGTCGTGCCCGAATACCTGGGCGGCTGTCAGCTTCGAGTGGAAGAAGGGCGAACCCAGTGGTTTGAGTCGGGCGTGCATCACACGGGCATCACCACAGCCTGGCCGCCAAACAAACGAATTCCCGGTGGGCCGAACAAGATCTACGCCGACGTGGATATCAACAGCAGCCGCGAAAAGCTGGGCCGGGCGTCGTTTGCGGCGGTCACGGCTCGTAGCTATCACCCCGGCGGTGTGCATGCCCTGCTGGGCGATGGCTCGGTCAGGTTCGTAAAAAGCACCATATCAGGCCAGGTTTGGCGATCACTCGGCACCGTGGCTGGCGGCGAAATCCTCAGTGCCGACAGTTATTGAATTTCTGCCGGCCCTGTCAAAAAAACAAGTAAATAAGTAAACCCCGGCAGACACATTTGCTACCGGGGCTTCTATTTTTTACCGTTACTCAGGCTAATTCAATCAGGGCTGATCTTTCAGGAAAGCGATCGCGGCATTGGTTCGGGCCAAAAGGTCGTCAATCTGGGCCGGCGATTCAAAGCCGATGACGAAAGCATTGACCGTGCCCAGGCCCAGCACGAATCTCAGGCTGGCGTCGATTCCGGCAGGGGTATTAATTTTGCCTTCGCCCAGAATCTTCATGCCAACCACGCCCTTGCCGGCGTTGTGCATTTCTTCAATCTGGCTGGCCACTTCGTCGGGCTTCACGCTGTCCATCTTGGCCCCTTCGGGGTTAATCCGGGCCAGGTCAATCTGCACAAAGGGGTGCTTGGCGGCAATTCGCAAAGGATCCATGCCGTGGCAGCTTGTGCCGTGGGCCCGAATCAGACCCTGCTCGCGTGCCTTCATCAGAAAATCCATCGAACCGGCATTTTCTACCGGCCATTCGGCCTTCTGCATGCAGTGCAGCAGCACAATGTCAAGATAATCGACACCCAGCTCCATACGATATCGCTCAATATGGCTGCGGGCGTCGGCCACCTTCGTCGCATGCGTCTTGGTCTGAATCACATAGCTTTCACGCGGCAGGCCCTTAAGTGCTTCACGCAGATACACATGCGAGCCATATTGATCGGCCACGTCAAAAAGCCTGATGCCGCTGTCATAAGCATGGCGCACCACTCGCGTGAAGTCCTTAATGCCCAGCCGTGTCTGGTTCGAGGCCTGCCCGCTGCCGTGGCTGCCCGTGCCCATGCCCACCATGCTGCATTTGATGCCGGTTTGGCCCAGAGTCACGCTGGCCGTGGCTGAAGCTGGCAGGTTCGACCGGCCAGGTGCCGCCTTTGCCGTTGATGTGCCGGCCATGGCCACGGTGCCAACGGCGGCAGCCGTTGTTGCCAGAAATTCGCGGCGGTCTGTGTGGTTCGGGTTCGCAGGTTGCATCAGCTTTGGCCCTTTGTCGTCAAGTTTTGGCAGTGAAATGATTTGAGTTGAATCGATACATATAAAATATCACTCAGTGCCGGTTTTGTCATGAAGAAATCACTGGCTGCAATTTCAAAATATTCCGCCGGGGTCGATTTCTTCGACAGGGCAGAAAAAATGTGTCGCGTAAATTAGTTTCGAGAATCCGGTAAGGCATGACCCAACTCTCACCATTATTTTGAATTTCCCAGCCGCGACTTGATTGATAGGCTATGATTAAGTGTGTGGCAGGGGTAGTGGCTCGGCAGGTGGTGTGTGTGGGGGTGTTGGGCGGCGGCAGAACCATACATAAATCATTGATCCATCTCTTCTCACCTTGAGTTTGCTTCATTGCGGTTTGCTTTGACGAGGCGGCGGCCCGGGGCAGTTTTCCAAAACTACCCCGGGTTTGTCGTTTATACAGCCTGCATTTTTGGGGAAATTTAGTTTCGAAACAATTCCGGCCGGCCATAAATTTCCGTAGTCGGGCCTGTCCGGCGAAAGAGCGAATTCCAGAACTCACGAATCAGTGCCGGCGATTTCTCATGATCAGCCGCACAACTGGCCAGCAATTGCCTGATCTCGGCTTCAAGTGCCTGCAATTGCGGCTGGCCCAGCAGGTTCGAGCCCGTCACGGCGATGAGCATCGCCTCAAAAACATCAACCGCGTCTTCCCACTCGGGCGGTTTCACGCCAGCAGGGCGGCTTTCCACCAGCGGCCGCACCTGATGGGCAATATTCCGCCCCATTTCGGCACGCTTCAGATAAGCATTTCGCCACTGGTTAAAACCCAGCCAGATACTGGCCCAGAAGACCAGCACAGCGATAATCAGGCCAATGATAAACCTACGCCCTGAATAGCTTTGGACAGCTTCGGCTGCGGCCCGACCGGTCTGCGGCATGGCTTTGGCGGTCATGGTGTCACATCACCGCCCGTCTGGTCTTTCAGCGGCGGCCTGTCAGCGTTTCTGCTTCTCAACGGCGGCTTTCCGGGCAGGATATTCCAGCACCACAAGTTCATGCTTTTCGGCATCATAGGAATATTCCTGATAGTAGGGCAGTTGCGGCAGGCGAATTTCGTCCGGCTGGCCCTTCTTGATGACATTCTGCATGAATTCGTTATAGTCCTTCGGATAGGCCCCGGTCTCGGCCTGATAAAGGTCAACCGCATGCTTCACATTCATGGCCGCTATGCGGTCGATCGAAACGACATAATATTTCGAAGGAGCGAAAATCTCTTTCCGCACTGCACCTTCGTTGTCGGCCTTCACGGCCCCCTTGGCCTGCTCGGCCTGCATGTCGCGAATGTCGGTGGTGGTTTTGCCGATAATCTCGCGCGGCTTCACTTCATTTTTCGCCGCATCCTTGGCTTTGGCCATGGCGGCCTTTTCAGCCGGAGTGGCCGTGCGCGGTTCGTCGCAGCCGACGACCGAAAATACCAGCGCCGTCGTCGATAAAAGCATGAAGTTTCGTATCATTTTTGCATTCCCGTCAGCGTTTTCTGACATCAGGGTCAATCGGGCTTTTCCGGTCGGTCAATCTCTGTATATCTTAATGCATGGCACAAGTTCCGGAAAATAGCGAAGCGGCCATACTCATGAAAAGAAGAGGCGAAAAACATGCTCAGGTCGATCTTGGCCGTGGTGGCAGGCATTGTGGCGGGTTCGATGATCATCTTGCTAGTTGAATCGATAGGCCACTCGGTTTTTCCGGTCCCCAGGGGCATTCAGCCTGACATGAATGACCGCGCCGCCATGATCAAATTCATGGAGGCCGTGCCCCTAGGCGCCAAAGTGGCGGTTCTGCTGGCATGGGCCATGGGCGCATTTGCTTCAGGCATGGTGGCCACCGCCATTTCAGGCAGGCGACATTCGGCCCGGGTGGCCGGCATCATCATGCTGGTGGCCGTGCTTTTGAACCTGATGACAATCCCGCACCCACCCTGGATGATGGCCATTGGCGTGCTTCTGCCAGTGCCGGCAGCACTTGGCGGAGCAAAACTACTGCAAAAATTGCAGGCCGTTCGTGCCTAACGTGCTCTATGACAATAGGGTTTTAGCGATTATTCTCAGTGAATCATTTGAAGTGACCCGGAAAAATCTTGAGCCAGCCAATCTCATTTTGTAACTTATTGTCAGTTGTCCAAAACTACTGTACAAATACAAAGTTGTGGACGTGTAACCTCATTCGGGTGAAGGTGTCACAGATGAAGCCGAAGAATGAAAAAGTGAGAAAAACCGTTCTTGGCAAGCATGAAGTAATTTATGATTGTCCAAATTGCGACAGAAGCCTTAAAAGTAGC
>JBJTRR010000763.1:0-1517 GCA_046076185.1 bacterium
GCCCAGCTGCCGGCCGACCCTTACGGCAAAGGCTGGCTGGTGAAGCTGAAGGCGGACAATCCGGCTGAAATCAACGCCCTCTTCACGGCCGATCAATATCAGGCCAAAGTTGAATCATCTGACCATTAACCCAGACAACCGCAAGTTCAGGAAGGAGCTGATGCCAAGTGGCCTATACACCGCATACTGCCGATGATGTTGCCACAATGCTGGCGGCCATTGGTGTGACGAGTGTCGATGAGCTTTTTGAGAAGGTTCCGGCCCAGTTGCGTCTCAATCGGCCACTGGCCGTGCCCGCTGCCCTAAGCGAGCTTGACCTGACGATACATGCCGCCGCCGTGGCATCAAAAAATCAGTCGGCGGGCACCGAAATCTGCTTCTTGGGCGGCGGCTTTTACGATCATTTCATTCCCGCCCTGGTTGACCAGCTTGCCGGCCGCGGCGAATTTTACACAGCCTACACGCCCTATCAGGCGGAAGCCAGCCAGGGCACTCTTCAGGCCATTTACGAATTCCAGACGCTTTTCGCCCAGCTAAGCGGCATGGATTTGGCCAATGCCAGCCTTTATGAAGGTGCCACGGCCGTCGTTGAGGCTGCCTTCCTCGCCATGACGATCACCGGCCGGTTGGGCCGGGTTGTGACCAGCGACGCCATTCACCCGGAACACAGGCAGACGCTGCAAACCTACCTGACAAACCTCGAGCCCAAATTCGTTGTTGTGCCTTCCACCAATGGCCGAACCCGGCCGGAAGACATTGCGGCAGCCCTGACAGACGACACAGCCGCCGTGATCATTCAGCAGCCTAACTTCTTCGGATCGCTGGAGGATGCGGCGAGCCTGGTCAGGATGGCCCACGAAAAAGGGGCCCTGGCCATTCTGAGTGTTGACCCTATCAGCCTTGGACTTTTGAAAAAACCGGGCGAATACGGGGCCGATATTGTGGTGGGTGAAGGGCAGCCGCTGGGCAATATCATGGGCTTTGGCGGCCCCAGCCTCGGCCTGTTCGCATGCCGTGGTGACTACATGCGTAAAATGCCTGGCCGGCTCGTGGGCCAGACAGTTGACCGACACGGCAAGCGATGTTTTACGCTTACTCTGCAGACACGAGAGCAGCACATTCGCCGCGAGAAAGCCACATCCAATATTTGTACGAACCAGAGTTTAATGGCCCTTCGTGCAGCGATTTACCTGACCACACTTGGCCCCACAGGCTTCCGGCAGGTGGCTCTACAGTCGGCCCGTCAGGCAGCGAAAGCTGCTGCCCGGCTGGAACAGATTCCCGGCGTTGAAAAAGTTCTTCCCGGGCCATTCTTCCGCGAATTTGTGGTGAGATTCAGCACGGGTCATTCGGCCGAGACGGTGTTCGACCGTTGTCGCCATCAGGGCGTGCTGGCCGGCATTCCGCTCTCACGGTTTTACGCCGACCGGCCTGCCGATCTGCTGGTGGCCGTGACCGAAAAACGCACCGACGCCGATATTTCGGCCCTGGCACTGGCACTTGAAGTGGCCCTTGCC
>JBJTRR010000764.1:0-4933 GCA_046076185.1 bacterium
CAAGATTTCCAGGCTGGCCGCCCGAACCCGCCTTGCCTGCACCACCCGAAGCCACCTGGCCATCTGAAGCCACCTGGCCTGGGCCTTCATAGCCCGGCCATTGGCTAAGGTCGCCAAGATCGGGATACTCAATGGGCGTTTTTTCGTCAACCAGTTCATAGCCAAAGGCCACACCCTGGGCCTGCAGGCGTGCTCTGGCTTCGTAATAAGCCTTGATTCCGCTGGGCCTTACGACAAAAAGCACATACACCGTCGGGGCATTGCCGTCGGGGGTGGCCTGGGCGGCGGCCCGGCGCATGGCCAGGTCGATGATTTTGGAAAAAATGCTGGTGCCCGACATCCCCGCAAGCTCAAGGTCGATCAGGCGGAACGAGGGCCCGCCAGGCATGATCTGCGCCGAGTCGTTGGCGCATTCCATGGGCAAGGGGCGATGCCAGGTGCCATTGGGCCCGCGATAGGGCAGAATACTGTAGCCTTTGAAATTCCTGGCCATCTGCTGGGCCGCTTCGGCTGAATCTCGCTGAAGTTCCATGCGGGCAATTTCATCGGCCAGGCTGGCGGCTTCGTTCTCAGCGGCCTTTTTCTTTTGCTGAAGCTCGGTGGTGGTGCTTCGCAGCCGGGCCTGCTGGCTCTGTGTGGTTTTCAGGCTCTTTTCAAGAAACGCTGTTGCCTTTTCAGCCGCCCAGGCCATAAGTTCAGCCCTGGCGATATTTTGCCGAGCCGTTGCCAGATGCTTTTCAAGCGTTTTCAGCTCGTCAGGCGATTGATCGGGCGGGGCAGGTGGCGGCTCGGGCAATGGTGCGGGCTCAGGTGCCGGAACCGCTTTGGCAACAGTGGCTTGCGGCAATTCAGGCTTGGTCCTTTCGGGCCTTGCCAGCGATGGGTGCTCTTCTCTGGTCAGAAACAGGGCGATCGATGCCGTCAGCGCAATCATCATCACGAAAACCAGGCCAATGGCGGCCAGTTCCGTAACGATCGATGCAGACCCCGGCCCACTCGGGGGCGAGGCTTTCTGCGCAGGTTCAGCAGCCATGAATCGATACCTGTGCCTGGCGACCATCCGGGGCGAATCCACTGATTGGCCCGGGTGCGCCGTCTCACAAAGATTATCGACCGTATCGATTGCCCGGCTTGAAGCGCATGTATCGACTTTCACCACTTTGGCCAAGCCCGGCCACCTTCGGCCCCGCCCGCCAGCCCGCCTCACTGTGGTCTATTCGCAAGATGCCACGGTCTATGCGCAAGTTGCCATGATGCGTCCGCAAGTTATTTGTCTGAATAGGCTTGCGATTTTTTGCCTGCTTCGGCCGAGTGGGCAAAATTGGGCCTTGGCGGAAAGTTTTCGGCTGAGTGGGCAACGGCGGTTCGCGAATCAGCCGGGCTGCTGGCCCGGGCAATCATCGAGGTCGTAGAATGACCGGCGACAATATCAATAAGCACCAGCCGGCCGCCCCAGCTTTCCACCTCATCACGCCCCACCACTTCGTGCGGTTGGTAGTCGCCGCCTTTGACAAGAACGTCAGGCCGAAGCGTGTTAATCAGCTCGCGGGGCGTCTCTTCACCAAAAATGGCGACGGCATCAACACAGCCCAATGCGGCCAGCACCTCAGCCCGGCTTGATTCGTCGTTCACTGGCCGCAATGGCCCTTTCAGCCGCTTCACGCTGGCATCGGAATTCAGGCCGACAACCAGATAATCGCCTTCCGCCGCAGCCTGTGCCAGCAGTCGCACATGGCCCACGTGCAGCAGATCAAAGCACCCATTGGTGAAAACCACTTTCTGGCCGGCCCTCTGGCGTCTCTGGCATTCTTCGGCCGTGGCCGACCAGCCTTTGATTTTGGAAACGCCGCTGGCGTGATGCTCAATCAGGTCGGTGATAATCTCCTGCCGTGAAATCAGCGCAACCCCAATTTTTTCCACCTCAAGGCCGCCCGCCACATTCCCCAGCGCCACGGCTTCGGCATAATCGCCACCGGCAGCCAGCACCAGGCCAATCACTGAAAGAACCATGTCGCCCGCACCAGTGATATCATACACTTGTCGTTGGCGTGTGGGGTGAATTGCATGCAGGCCCTGCGGGTCAATCAGCGCCATGCCGTCGCGGTCGAGGGTCACTATCGAAGCTTCCATCCCCAGCTCGCCCTGCAGCTTGGCAGCGGCGGCAAGGGCTTCGTCAGTCGTCCTGATCGTCATGCCCGTGGCCAGCCCGGCTTCAAGCCGGTTCGGTGTCATGCAGTGAACGCCCCGGTATCGCGAATAATCATTGCCCCGAATCGGGTCGGCCAGCACACGCTTGCCCGCAGCCCTGGCCTTTTCAATAATCTGTCGCAGCATTCGGGGCGTGCACACACCCTTGTCATAGTCAGAAATCAGAATAATGTCACAGGCCGAAATGGCGGCATCAAAGCGGCTGATAAAGCTGTTTTCAACATCCGCACTGATGGCGTCGCGCACTTCATAATCAACACGAATCATCTGCTGCGGGTGCCGATCCTGCGCTCGGCCGATATATCGTTCCTTGACTGTTGTAGGACGATCATTGACACCAAGCACCAGTGAATCGTCAATGCCCTGGCTTTGCAGAATCTGCCGCACCAGGCCGGCTGAATCGTCTTCGCCCACCACGCCCACAAGCTGCACTTGGGCACCCAGGGCGGCAAGCATGGTGGCCACGCTTGATGCACCACCAAGGCGGTGTTCACGCTGGTCGGCCCGCAGCAGGGCCACGGGGGCTTCCTGGCTGATGCGTTCGGCATAGCCCCAGATATAGCGGTCGAGAATCAGGTCGCCAACGACCAGAACGCGAGGCTGGCTCAGGTTTTCCATGCGACTGATCAAAGCGTCAATCATCGGTTCGGTCCTCCCTGACCGTCATTCCGATTCATTCTTTGCGGCTGATCAATGATCCGGCACAGGCTTGGCAGATCAGGCCGATAGACCGGCTGGCGATCATGCCGGACTCCCCCATACACATGACAGATTTCCAGATTCTGTCAACCCGAACTGGCAACGAAACAGCCCCTCAGCTTGAAAACGGGGGATAGCTCGCAGAATCACACCAAGCGTGCCTGCCCCCCTTTTCCGCACAGGGAGAAATAAACTGCCCTGGCCGAAACCATCATGGCCCATTGTAAAGGCTTCAGGCAGCGGGCTTTGAACGCGATTCGCCGTGGCCCATGCCCAGCAGCCGTTTGATGGGTCTGGCGAAGCGGTCGTAGCGGGCGGAAAGCTCGCGAGAGTGGCATCGCAGAAGGCCCTGGGCCGTGTCGATCCGCCACGACTTGGCTCGCTGGGGCTCTGTTTTCAGGTCGTTGAAATCATCGGCCGGGTAGTTGTTTTCTGCAAGCCATTCGGCCAGCATGCTTTGCATAAGCCGCCGCTCGTCGGCCCTGGCCTGGGTCTGCCAGCTTTCGGGCCGGGGTCGAATATGATTCCAGTGCAGCAGGGTGGCCGGGTCGTAAAGCTGGGCATTTTCACCGTCGGAAAGGTCGGTGCCCTTTTCGGCCAGCATGCCGCGCAGCATGGCGGTTCGCTGAAGATTGGCTTCCTTCGAATAATTTTCAGCGATCTGCTCAGCGCTGGGGCGGGGCAGATCAATGTGCAGAAATTCGGCGATTTCAAGAATGGCGTTGGCTGGCCGGGTCATGATCTCGTCGTATCGCTGCACCAGCACCTGCGGATGCGATCGCCAGAATCGGTCGTTGACGAGGATCTGGTGGATCATGCCCGTGCGCACAATTTCCTGAAACGACTGGTTTCGCTTGTGCATCAGCGAAAAAAGCACTTCGCGAATGTCTCGGTGGGCGTAAAGGCCATAGGCTTTGCCGCGAAACATGGCCCGGGTGTAGGCCGGGTGGCCTTCGTGCCCCTTGAAGACACGCACCAGGCCGTCGAAACGATGGGCTTTTTCAATCCGGGCGTATTCCGGGCCAGTCAGATAGCCCAGCGGCTGAACTTTTCGGTTTTGGGCGTGGGCCAGCACTTCCACGGCCACTTCGTATTGCCAGGTTGAGCACGACCTGTACATGCCGCAGCAAAAAAGATCCATGGCGGAACCTCAACTTCCCTGTGACTGGCTGCCATTTCAACGATTGTGTGGAAGATCGGCGGAACTGAGCAGCCCGGGCGAGTTTGATTCACCGGGCCACAGCCTCAGAATATCACAAAAGCAAAATAGGTAAAGCCGAATTGCCACTCATCACCGGCCATGGTTTGATCTCTCGTTCAAACAACGCCTTCTGCCAATTCCCCTCCATGGAGGGGTGGCCGCCAAAGCGGCCGGGGTGGTTATCTTTGCCGCAACCGCTGCCCGCCTTTGCCTTAATGAGCCGCGCACTTAGTAAGCGGTCAGTCTTCTGCTTTTCCCTTAATTTAACCGCTTACTACGTGCGCGGCTCTTTAAACCCATTAAACACAAAGCCTTCCGAAATTTTCCTCTGACGCATATCGTTCATCCTGCCTTTCTTTTGTTTTCTCCGTGCCTTTGTGCCTCCGTGAGAAATCCTGCTTTTGCCCCAAACCAACCACCTCCTGTTCATCCCTAGCGCCACCCGAGTCACCTATTAATAACCACGTCCGCTGGCCATCAAAAACCTCGCCCTTCCCATTTGTGGCTCCATCCGAGCCACCTGTGCATAGGCATGGCCTCTGGCCATCAGAAACCTCCCCCTTCCCATTTATTGCCCCAACTGAGCCACCCGTCCACATCCCCGGCCCCGGCATCCAAAACCTCGCTCTTCCCATTTATGGCCCCCACCTGAGCCACCTGTCCACATCTCCGGCCACCGGCATCAAAATCCTCACCCCACCCAACACGGCCTCACTCGTTCCATCCCGCATATTCCTTACATATTACGCCTGATATAACATTGTGAAAATTCTTTAACAAAATATTTTCAAAATTTTATATTTTTGGCACACAAGATTTTACGCT
>JBJTRR010000765.1:0-6969 GCA_046076185.1 bacterium
GCCGACTGGCTCGCCAATAACTCGCCCAATGGCTGATTTCTCAGGACTTCCGGCCCTTAGCGGCCACCGGCGGGAAGAGCTCGCGAAGTTTCTGGATCAGGGTAATCATGTCGGGCGGAATCGGCGACTGAAGCTCAAGGCGTTTGCCAGTTTGCGGGTGCACCAGTGCCAGCGTGTGGGCATGCAGGGCCTGGCGAGTGATCAGTGGTTCTTCGCCTTCAACGGCCACGCCGGTTTGAGTCAGGCCCCTGAGCTCGGAAAGCGTCACGCGTTCGCGCCCGGCATAGAGCTTGTCGGCCATGATGGGCGTGCCGATCGAGTGCATATGCACCCGAATCTTGTGCGTGCGGCCCGTGTGCAGCTCGCATCGCAGAAGGGCATATCGGCCATATCGCTCAACAACTTCGTAAAACGTGCGTGATTCCTTGCCGCCATCGGCCACGGGCTTGATCGTCATCTTTTCACGCACGGTCGGGTGATGCCCGATCGGCCTTTCAATGAAGTCGCGATCTCGCGAAGGCTCGCCATAAACCACAGCGAGATATTTCTTTTCAACCGTGCGATTTTCAAACTGAGAGGCAATGGCCCTGTGCGTTTCGTCGTCGCGTGCCACCAGCACCAGCCCGGTCGTGTCTCTGTCAAGCCGGTGAATAATGCCCGGCCGCTGTTCGCCGCCCACGCTTGAAAGCGTTTCATAGCGAAACTGAAGTGCGTTCACCAAAGTGCCCCGCCAGTTGCCCTTGGCCGGGTGCACCACCATGCCCGCCGGCTTGTTCACCACAGTCAGCCATTGGTCTTCATAAAGAATATCGAGCGGAATATCTTCAGGCACAATCGGATGCTCGGGCAACTCGGGCATCGACACATGAAATTCGTCGCCCTGTCGCACTTTATACGACGACTTGCCAGGCCGGCCGTTAACAAGCACACCACCGGCGCTGATGATCTTCTGAATCATCGATCGTGAAAAATCGGGATATCGGCTGGCCAGATAGGCATCGAGCCGGGGCTCGGTCGCCAGAAACGACTTCACCGTGAATTCTTCGGGCGTTGTCTTCAGGTCGTGATTCATTGTCGCTGCCCTCACTGCCTGAACGGCTAAACACACCGTCAAATCAAAAAGGGAACCGGGTTTGCTGCCCGATTCCCCAAATCATTTTAGCAAGATTTGCCTGAACTGGCTCACTTCGGCTTGTCAGCAGCCGGTGCTGCCGGCTTGGCTGGCTCGGCAGGTTTTGCGGTATCAGCAGGTTTGGCTTCTGGCTGAGCAGCGGGCTTGCTTTCTGATGCCTTTGGGCTGGCGGGTGGCGGTGCCAGATCCTTCACGTCGTTACCCGCCGGCGGGGCCAGCGTTGGGCTTGGGGCCGAGCCTGGCAAGGCTGGCGGTGCAGCCAAATCTCGCAGCAGGTCGCCAGGGTCAGGCAAGGCTGGCTTCGTGGTTTTCTGGGTCGGGCCATCCAGCGAGGGGTGGTCTGGCGGCAGGCCCAGCCCGGAACCCAACCCCGTCTCGGTGGGTGGCTGCGGTTTGTAAGTGGCCAGGGCCTGATAGAAGCTCTGGGCCTCAGGCTTTTTCAGCAATTCTGCATACTTGGCCGCCTTTTTGCCGGTTGAAGAATCGGCGGCCTCTTTTGCCACCTGCTCATAAGCCTCAATCGCTTTGGTCAGGTTGCCCTGCATTTCATAAGTCCGGCCCAGGCCCAGACGCGATAGATTCACCAGTTCGGTGTCGTTCACGCCGGCAGCCCTTTTGATGGCCGCATCAAAAGCCGCCTGAGCCTTGTTCAGGTTGGCCAGGGCCTCTTCCCGGCTTGTCATCAGGCTCGAAAGGGCCTGATTGTAATACTGATTGCCGGTCATCTGGCTGGCCCAGGCCGCACCAGACCCTGTATTGGCCGTATCTGCAATCGTGTTCATCTCGGCGGCCGAGCGGGCCGTCAAAATTTCCGTCCAGGCTTCTTCTCCTGGCTTGCTTGATCCACCACCCTGGCTGAAAAAAGCGAAACCGAGCACCAGCACCAGGATGCCGCCGACCCAGGGGCCCCAGGCGGCCGGGCCACCTTCCACCATGTGGCGGAGCCATTTTTCAAGGCTCGTGCGGTATTCATCAGGATTATGGATATGCGTTTCCGTTGCATGTTCCAGAAGATGTTCCGGCAACTTGTTTTCCGGCTTTTCCTGCTTGCTCATGGTTTCTCGGAACTGAGGGATGAATCGATAGTGCCACATGCCGGCACACCCAGGCGCCCGGCGGAAGCCAGTTATAGTAGAATCTTAAACTCCGGCAAGGCAAAGCGTCAACCGTTGTTGGCCGCCTGCCGCCGGAAGGCCTTATTTCTTAAGAAATTCAGCCAGAAAAGCATCAAGATTTTTCGTGCCTTCGCCGCCCGGCACGCCAAGATCGTTATTAATCTTCGAATGGCTCGTTTCCCTGCCGCCATAAAGCTTTACGGGAATGCCTGAGGCTTTCAGCACATCGCCCAGCCGCCGTGCCTGGGCCGATGTATCAGGATGATCAGCCACATAAACAATCAGAAACGGCGGAATGCCTTTGCCTTTTGACACATGATAAACCGCCGAAAACTTCCGGTGATTCTCAGGCGTGTTACCAAACTTCGCACGATGGCCATTTTTGATCGGCGGGAATTCATGCACCCTGGCCCGCGTTTCGGCCACTTCAATAATGGCCGGCACGTCGTAAGTGTCGCCGTCCACCGGCACGCAGCCGACGACGGAACTCAGCGGCACGACTTCAGCCTTGATATAACTTTCGTCGGTGCAGACGATTGCGGCAAGCTGGGCACCTGCCGAATGGCCGCCCACGATGATCCGCGAAGGGGCGCCGCCATATTCCGCAATGTGCTTGTGAACCCAGCCCAGAGATTTGGCGACGTCGCGAATGATCGTGCCCATGTCCACCTTAGGCAGCAGGCGATAATTGGTTGAAACGACCACAAAGCCTTTATCCATAAAGTACTTCGGCTTCACGCCCACGTCTGATTTGTCGCCAGCCTGCCAGCCGCCGCCGTGAATCCAGAAGACCACCGGCAGATTTTTGGCTCCGTCGGGTGCGTAAATATCCAGTATCTGCCGGTCGGCCGCAGGTGAGGCATAAGCAATATCTTTTTTAACGGTCTGGGCATTTGCAGCCAAGGCAAAAAGCATCAGCAGCGAAGCGATAATCAAGCGATTCATGATGCAGGTAAGTCCTTTCATGAGGCAGGCAGCGAGGCATTTAACCTGAATCATCAGGCTCAATTGGCCTTCGTAACCATGGGTTGGCAGTGTGAATTTCTAAAAATCATTTTCCTGAAAAAGCCAGAGCAATGCCAGAGCCCATAGCCACTTTATTGATTCGAACGAACGGTTGGAATTTGAATTTAGTTTTGATTTAAACTCAACATGGCATGAAAACCGCCTGGCACAGATCAAGGCTTGCTGATCACGGCGATATAGTAGCCATTGTGCCAGTCGCTGTTCTGGCACTGAATGACAGGGTGCGAATCATCATGCGTGGTTCTGATCTTTATCGCACAACTGACATTCAGGCCAAAAGCCTGAATGGCTCTCTCCGATCCTTTTCTCACTTCCGGCAGGTTGTAATCATCGACAATCAGCACAAAGTGCTTGTTCAGGGCGGGTAAAGCCAGCCTGATGCCATCGTACTGATCCTCTTCCGAATGAGGTCCGTCGAAAAAATAGATGTCCATGAGCTTCATGGCAGAAAAATCAATCCGCCTGAAATCATCTTCGATCAATGTAAAATCACAATGCTCGCCAGCGGCCAGCTTGATGTTTCGTTGAAATTTCTCTTTTGAACCCTGAAACTGGCTCCAGTTATCGACACAAACCGCACGCACTTTGTTTGTCCAGATCGCTGCACACGCTGTCGATCCCAGCCAACTGCCAATTTCAAGATAGCCAGGTGATTCCATCGAACGGATCAGATTATTAATCAGGTAGCGATATTTCTTCCCTGACATCCCTTCTAAAAGCACGATCCAGTCAGGCAGATGATGATTTAATCCAAGTGAATCAAATAAAGCCTTTAAAACCATTTGCCCTATCGGGTGCGATTCAAAATTTCCTTCAAAATGAATGCTTGTCTGTTCCGTAATTGGAATGAATGGCAACGGAAGAGTTTTGATCAGCTCCGGATGTTTCATCAGCAGATGATGAAACAACTCGGAAACTGTCCGTTCATGAGACATTACTTTTTCGACTCCACATAAGCAGCAAAGCGGTTCAGAGTGCTTTGCCAGCCCTGTTTTTGCATTTCCGCGGTATGCTCGTCTTCAGCCTCGAACGTCTCAATCACATTCACGCCTGAATCGCTCTGATCAAAACGAACAGTTACCTTGCGATCGTCCCCCAGTACATACTCAATACATTCATGCAAAATGACATTTGTATAAGTGCCTCCAAAATCAAAACCGAAACTCCCGTCGCGGGCCTCCATACGATAAGAAAATTGCCCACCCGGCCGAAGATCATTCGAACTCCGGGGATTATGCCAGTCGTCGCTTGCGGCATTCCACTCGTTGATATCCGCCGGAGTTGTCCAGGTAGACCAGACTTTATCAATGTCAGCCTTCACCGTGGTCTGAATCGTGATTTGCATCGCTTGCCATCGTCTTCTGAAAATGCAGTTGTCATGAAATTACCATCATATTAACCAACCCATTGAAAAACCAGCTATTCAGCCCACGAAATTTTCAATTCAAAAGCGAACATAAAAGCTGGCCAACGTCGAAAAACTGATAAATCTCGTGCATCTGCCTTTCGGTCTTTGTAAACTGCTTTAAAACAAGCAAATCGCTGACCAGCCTTGCTGGGCCGGCCAGTCAAATCATCGTCAAACCCGAGAAAGTGATCATGCGAACTTTATTTCTCTGCATCGCCGCCTGCCTGCTCGGAACCAGCACCAGCCACGCCACCGAACCACTCAAGCTCAAGTGGGAAAAGAATATCCTCACCATCTCGGGCGATCATCTGGCCGGCGGCGAAATCACCATCAATTACCTTGAAGCCTATTGCCGCGATGGCTCAACCGAGGCCGACTGGGGCCGCCACACCGTTGTTGGCCACAGCACCCGTCTGGTTGAAACCAATGCCGAAAAAACCATGCTCCGGCTGGAAGACAAAGTCAACGACGGCCTTGTCGTCAGCCATGTGATTCGCTCAACACCTGATGAAGTTCAGTTTGAAATTACGGCAAAAAACCCGACCGACAAACGATCGGAAGCCCACTGGGCCCAGCCCTGCATTCGCCTGGCGAAGTTCACCGGCGGCGACCAGCAAAGCTATCTTGCCAAGTCGTTCGTTTTTCTTGATGGACAGCTGGCCCGAATGCCCACCCGCGACTGGGCCACCAAAGCCCGCTATATACCCGGCCAGGTCTGGTGCCCGCCCCATGTCAATCGTAACGACGTCAACCCCCGCCCCCTGAGCCCGCTGGTGCCTTCCAATGGCCTGATCGGTTGCTTCTCGGCCGATGAAAAACAGGTCTTCGGCACGGCTTTCGAGCCCTATCAGGAACTGTTTCAGGGCGTGATCGTATGCCTCCATTCCGACTTTCGCCTGGGTGGCCTGAAGGCAGGCGAAAGCCTGAAAGTCAAGGGCCGCATTTACATTGCACCTGATGTGGAATCTCTGTTGAAACGCTATAACGCCGACTTCCCAGGCCAGTCTAAATAGCCCTGATCGGCCTGATTTATCAAAGAAAACAAAAAATCTGACGACCGATCCGTCAGTCATCCTGATACACGAATCGACACTCCTGAATTACGTTTCCATCTTGGAACTTGCTCATGCCTGCCATGCGAATTGCCCTGCTGTTGTCTTTCCTGTCGCTGAATCTGGCTTTCGCCCAATCGCCCGACAAGCCGGCGGGAAACAGCTTTCCGCACCCGACCAATTCGGAAAAGGCTCCTCATGCGGCTCTTTCTCCCGAAGAATCGATTCGCCAGTTAAAACTGCCTGAAGGCTTTAAAGCGACGGTTTTCGCAGCTGAACCCGATATTCAGCAACCAATTGCATTTCAATTTGATTCGCGAGGCCGCCTTTGGGTGGCTGAGGGCTACACCTATGCCGACCAGACCCTGAATTATGACCTTCGCCTGCGCGACCGGATCCTGATCTTTGATGACACCGACAACAACGGCGTGTTCGACACCCGTAAGGTCTTTTGGGAAGGTGCCCAGCGACTGACCGGCATTGAGATCGGTTTCGACGGCGTTTATGCCCTGACACTGCCGGAACTTGTCTTTCTGCCGGATAAAGATCGCAACGACATTCCCGACAGTGCCCCTGTGGTGTTGCTCGACGGTTTCAACCATGCCCAGGCACGCCACACCATGGCCAATGGGCTGGCGTGGGGGCCTGATGGCTGGCTTTACGGGCGTCAGGGAATTCTGGGCACATCAGCGGTCGGCCCGCCGGGATCGCCTGAAGCCAAAAGGACATCGCTGAACGTGGGCGTCTGGCGATATCATCCGCAATCACGTGCTGTTGAGCGATTCACCAGCGGCACCACGAACCCCTGGGGCATGGACTGGAACGAATTTGGCGAGGCATTCCACATCAATACAGTCATCGGCCACCTCTGGCATGCCATCCCGGGGGCACATTTCCGCCGAATGTTCGGCGAAGATCCGAACCCCAACATATTTCAAGTGATTGAACAGCACGCCGACCATTTCCATTGGGACACCAAAGAAGTCTGGAGCGATGTTCGCTCGCTGGGTGTAACACCCACATCGTCGCTGGCGGGCGGCGGCCACGCCCACACCGGCCTCATGATTTATCAGGGAGACAACTGGCCCGCCGAATATCGCGGCGATATCTTCATGATCAATTTTCATGGCCGAAGGCTGAACCGCGACCATCCCGAGGCTTCAGGCACAGGCTTTGCGGCCAAGCACCGGCCTGATTTTGCCCAGTGGGGCGACAAATGGTTCAGAGGCATCGACC
>JBJTRR010000766.1:0-4610 GCA_046076185.1 bacterium
TGGCTGGTCGTCGTCGAGGCCTGATCCGAATGATTTTCTTGACATGATCTTGTGAATGTATGAAGAAGAGTGGATGAGTTGATGTGATACAGGGTGTTGTGGCCTGCGTTAGCTAGCGTAGGCCGGTTGGCGGCCCGGCGACCACTTGATATTGCAGCCGATGGATGGCTTTTGATCGGCAGCAGGGGTTCGGCCGGCGATGAGATCGGCCACGGCCCCACGAACGTTGTTGCCTGTGACTGCCAGGCTGTTAGAAGGGCGACTATCGTCAAACTGGCCGCGATAGGCCAGTTTCTGGTGTTTGTCAAAGACGAAAAAGTCTGGTGTGCAGGCCGCATGATAGGCGGCCGCGACGGATTGATCAGAGTCAAAAAGATAAGAGAAGTGGTATCCGGCGTCGGCTTTTTCTTTTGCCATGTTTTCCGGCGAATCGGCTGGATGTGTGGCGATGTCGTTGGAACTGATGGCCACCACGGCAACGCCAGCGGCTTTCATGTCGTCGCCGAAGCGGGCCAGGCCATCGCGGATGTGCTTGACAAAAGGGCAGTGATTGCAGATGAAGGCCACAACCAGGGCAGGTGATCCGGCAAAATCACTCAGCGAAACCAGCGTGCCGTCCGTATCACGAAGCCTGAACTCAGGCGCGGCGGTGCCCAGCGGTATCATGTTTGAAGGAGTCATGGCCATTGTCAAATTCTCTTCCGAAGCCTTGGCGTCAGATTTCTCAATTCAATATCAATTTATCAGATCTAATCGAAAAAACATACTGGTCAGCCGCCGGCTGCTAGTGCCACGCGACCTGACCGGCATCGAAAATTGGGCCTTCCAGGCAGACTCGACGCAGGTCAACACTTCCATCTGGCTGGCGAATCGGTGCAACGCAGCTGAAACAGGCGCCAAAGCCGCAGGCCATCTGATTTTCAAGCGAGACCAGGCATTTCATCTGGCGTTCCCCGGCCCATCTCGAAACAGCCGCCAGCATTGGTTCCGGGCCACAGGCGACAATCAATTCAGGCTGTGAATCAGCCAGATTCGCAGAAAAATGGCTCATCAGGTCGGTCACACGCCCATGGTGGCCAGTGCCTCCATCGTCGGTGCAAAGGGATACATTCATTCCGGCCTGATGAAATTCATCAAGGGGCGGTAGAAGCAAAGCCGAACGGGCACCATAAAGGAAATCAATCGTTCGCGAAATCGGTGCAGCCAGACTTTTTCCGCCATAGGCCGATTGGCCCAGCCACCACTTGCCAAGAGCCAGGAAGGGCGTGTAGCCTATGCCACCTGCGACAAACCAGATGCGGTCTGCTGCGGGTTCGGCATCAAACGAGTGACCGAGAGGGCCCCAGACTCGTACCTCTTCCCCAGATTTCATTTGGGAAAGTCGGGCAGTGCCCCGACCAAATACCTGATAAACCATCGAAACGCTGCGAGGCCGGCTATCAGCGTCGGCGTGAACATCGTAAACAGCCAGCGGCCTGCCCAATAAAGGGTCGTAGCCGGCTTGTGGGCGGATCATGAGAAATTGCCCAGGACGAATGTCAGAGGCGATGCCAGGGCAATCAATTTCGATCCTGAAAATCGAAGCGGTTAATTGCCGGTTTGCGATGATTCCGGCAACTTCCTGCCTCGCACAATGGCCTGTTGCATTTTCATCCATGATTTACTTGCCTCTGGAGCGGTTTCTTGGCTTTAAGCTGCCGCCTGGTTTTCGCGGCCGTTTCGGGCCGCTGTCAGACTTGGGCTGAGCCCCCAAAACCGTGCGACGTGGCTCGCCAGACCGAGAGCCACCCCGGCTGGGGCCGCCGCCTGACCTGGCTGCTCGTGGGCGATCGCCACCCGGTCCTTCTGCCCTCGGCCTTCTTGGCCGATCCTCGCGTGGCTGGTCGCCTTCGCTACGTTCAAATCGCGGCCTTCTTGGTCGATCCTCGCGTGGCAGGTCGCCTTCGCTACGTTCAAATCGCGGCCTTCTTGGTCGATCTTCGCGCGGCTGGTCGCTTTCGCCACGTTCAAATCGCGGCCTTCTTGGTCGATCCTCTCGCGGTTGATCGCCTTTACTTAGCTCGAATCTTGGTCGTCGCGGGCGATCTTCCCGCCCTTTTTCATCGCCTCTTGTAAATCGGGCTCTCGGCAGTCGATCTTCGTTTCTTGCAGGCCGTGGGCCCATGCGTCTCGGGCGTTCTTCAAACGGTCGATCACCACCCGGCTGCCGCTCGCTTCGTCTGGGGCGTATTTGAGCCTGACCAAAATCCATGCGATCGGTGAATTCAATCTCTTCTTCACCTGATTCTTCCGGCTCGGGCCTTGCCCGCCTGCGTGTGCCAGCAGCTTCGTCTCGTCGTGGGCGAGAGGCTCTGAAAGGACGATCGCCACTTACAGAATCTCGCCCGGATCTTGCCGGGGCCGACGGGCGTCGCGGCCGATCAGATCGTTCGGCAGGGCTGCGTCTTACGCGGGTAGGGGTTGATTCCTCGTCATCAGACCCTGGCCGATAGTTTCGCAGCCGCTCGACTTCCGCATCGCTGAGTTCGCGCCAGGCACCTTCACTCAGGCCTTTAATGTAAAGAGGGCCGATGGCAACCCGCAGAAGCGAAAGCACTTTGTGGTCGAGCCTGGCGAGCATCCGGCGAATTTCGCGGTTTTTGCCTTCCGCCAGCACGATTTCAAGAACGGTGGTGTTGCCACGGTGGTCAATCACCTTCGCCCGTCGAGCCCGCACCTTGCCCTCTGCCAGCCAGATTCCATCGGTCAGCTTGCGAACCAGCTCCTGGCCGGCATCGCCCGCCACCGTCACCCGGTATGTTTTTTCAACGCCGTATTTCGGATGTAAAAGTCGCTGGGTCAATGAACCGTCGTTTGTCAGAAGCATCAGCCCTTCGCTGAAGCGGTCAAGCCGGCCAACGATAAAAAGCCGTTCCTTGGCCTTTGGAACCAGGTCGAGCACCAGGGCCCGGCCAGATGGGTCGTTGGATGTGCTGACATACCCCTTGGGCTTGTAAACCAGGTAATAAACGAATTTCTCAGGCTGAATTTTCTGCCCATCCACGGCAATTTTGCTCGCCGGGTCGAATTTCGCACCCAGCTCGCTGACCACTTCGCCATTGACAGTGACGCGGCCTTCCAAAATCAGCAGTTCGCACGCACGCCGTGACCCAAGCCCAGCCTGTGCCAGCAATTTCTGCAGCCGTTGCGGGCCTTCCATCGCAATATCTAATTCATCCCGACCACGTTTGACGGGTCTTCTGGCCGGCCCTGATGCATCTCTCCTCGCATAACTGCCAGACCGTGCAGGTGCAGGCCGGCGGGGCCTCTCGCCCCGCTCCTCGCGTTCACCATCTGGCCGGCTGCGATATGGTCGCTGTGGCCTTTCGCCCCGCTCCTCGCGTTCACCATCTGGCCGGCTGCGGAAAGGTCGGCGGGCAGGGCGGTCGTCGTCACGTGGTGGGGCGTCTCCAAACCGCCCTCGCGGAGATCGGCCGGTGGGGCCACGACCACCAGAATCTCGGCGACCGGGTCGATCGCCCGGGCTTCGAGATTCTGAATTCGGGCGATTAGTGCGTGGTCTGGCCATCTTGCGTCAATTCTTTCTACTGATGTCCGAAATGTATTATTCAATCACTCGATCGACTGTTCTGGCGATTCTTCTGATTCGACAGCCGTCTGGCTTCGGCCCTGCGTGTTGCGTCGACTTCTGGCCGGTTTCGCTTCCTCTGGCTCTTCCAGTGCCGCCACCGCTGGCATCTCATGAGCCAGGCAGTGCAGGGTGCCCAGCCCCCAAACCAGATCAACTGCGTGAATGCCGATGACGTTGCGACCTGGAAAAAGCCCGGCCAGAATTTCAAGTGCCACGCGGTCGGCCGGGTCGTTAAATGTAGGTACCAGCACAACTTTATTGGCAATGTAAAAATTGGCGTAACTGGCGGGCAATCGCTGGCCGTCAAAAACAACGGGGCGTGGCATGGGCAGTTCGACAACATTCAGCGGTTTACCGCCGATTCTGACGCTTTTCAGCCGTTTCAGGTTCTCCCTGAGCGGCTCATAATTTTCGTCGGCCTTGTCTTGTTCGACAACAGTCACAACGGTGTCAGTCGAAACGAAGCGGGCAAGATCGTCAACATGCCCGTGGGTGTCGTCGCCTGCAATGCCCCGGCCCAGCCAAATAGTCTGTCTGATACCAAGCGTTTCTGCGAAGAGGGCGTTGTAGTCGTTTTTGGTGAGGCCCGGGTTGCGGCACTGAATTTCTGAAAGCAGGCATTCTTCGGTTGTCAGAAGCACGCCCAGGCCATTGCAGTCAATCGCGCCACCTTCCAGCACAACCCGGCGAGTCTCGTCGGCAAACATGGCCACCGGCTTAATTCGGTCAATGCTGTAGGCTTTTGCGACTCGACGGGGCAGACGTTCGTCGTTCACGTGGTTTTCATATTTAGCCCAGGCATTGAATTTCCAGCAAATGGCACCCCTGTTGCTGGAAAGACCAAGTTCCAGAGGGTCAGGCTCGCCATCACGAACGACGAATGTCGGCAAGCTGTCTCGCAGCCAGCCTCGATCCGTCGGCCAGACATGAAAGCGAATCTGGCCCGATTCGGCACCGGCACGCAGGAGGATTTCAGCAA
>JBJTRR010000767.1:0-2283 GCA_046076185.1 bacterium
GTGTCACCGGCAAATCCGGCGATTGGCTTGCTCCAACATCGGCAGACATCAGCGGCCCTTTCAAAACAGGACTCGGGGTCGGTTTCGGTCGGTTCAGAACTTCCAGTCGGCCACCGGCGGAACCGCTCGCCAGCTTGCCGGCAAAACTCCAGCGATTCGGGCCATCAGCCATTCGGCAGATCACCGGCCCCTCAATCTCGGGCGGTGTCCCCGTCAGGGTCGCATCCGGCCACGGCAGAACCAGCTTCGGCCGAAGTCGCCCCAGCCCGCCTGGCAGCTCAATCAACCCCGCCTGCACTCGCCCCTTCACCACCAGTTCTGCATGAACCGGTTGTAGTCTGGCCTGACCTGCTGCATTCACGGGCAAGAATTTGCCATCCTGTGCTTTGACAATCGTATCTGGCACCCAGACCCTGAGCAGGCCCACCGGCGTGCTGCCTTGCAGCAATTCCCAGGCTATCGTGTTGGTCGGGCCCAGCCCTTCAAAGGCAAAAGCATCGGGGCCGACCCGGTCAAGCACGATCCGCGGCAAAAGCCCCGAACGATTCATGACATCCGTAAATCTGGCCGCCAGAACCGTCCAGAAACCCCATTCCACGGGTGTCGTGGGCAGGTGGTTTTCTGCCTCCTGCCGCGTGTTGCCCAGCAGATGGTCAACCACCCGGTGCGCCAGCGGCGTTTCAAGCCCAATCGCCATGCGCGTTCCCAGCGTCGGCACCAGCCACTGCGCTGTGATACCCACCCGTTTCACCCCTGATGGCCTCTCAAGCACCACCGGGCCTTCTTCGGCAAGGCAAAGCCCCGTTTCTTCTATAAATGCAACAGAGAGTTCGCTCGCTTTCTGGTTCGCCGCAAGCCGGCGTAACGCCATCCGCAGGCTTTCTGTACCCTGTTCGACACTTGCAAGATCGGCAAAATCACAGACCTGCCACGGCCTTTCGGCGATCACCGACGATGGCGGATCCCAGTCCTCTTCGCCTCGACTCATAGCTGAAGATCTCCGATCCGGAACGAAGGCCCTGAATCATCAAATTCAGACCCTTCGTCCTCCTCATCTTCAATTTCAATATCCTGAACTTCAATTTCGCCTGAATCTTCAATCACGAAATCATCGGCGTCTGTTGAAAACAGCCCTGAGTTATCTTGCCTCAGCCCTGCGATTTCGCCTGAATCTTCCAGCTCAAGGCTATTTGTCAATTCCGTGACTTCTGCCGGAATCTCTCGCAACAGAGAATATTCGCTGCTGTCATCGGCTGAAAAAAGATCCATGTCACTGGTTTCAAAAATATTCTGCGGCTTTTCACCGCCAATTGCATTTTCCTCTGGCCATGCGCTGGCCGCCATTTCTTCCTTCACAGGCCTGATTTTAGCCAGAAACGCCGGCATGCCCTGCTCTTCAATCGTAATGGACTCTTCCGCCAGCCAGTTTTCAAATGCAATTTTATCTTCGTCAAGTGCCGGTTTACCTACCCGCATAAATGGCCCCATCAAGGCCCCGGCAGCCATTGGCAGGTGCTGCAGCAACCATTGTCGCCTTCGTGAATCAACCGTTCCCGCAAGTGATCCCAATGTAATCAGTGCCAGTTTGCTGCGCCGGGGCGGCTTGCCTTTGTTCGCCACAGTCAGTTCGTTCATGCCGCCCCTGGCCATCTCTGGCCAGTCTAATGGCAATTGAAATTGCACAAATTCAGGTAAACGCGAAATGCAATTCGCTTCGCCGGCCACCCACCGCCGCAACCGCCCTGCCCAGGCCAGCCGCCTGAGCCACTTCATCGGTCTTTCACCGCCAAAAAAACGCACCACGGCCGCATCATGGGCCTCGGGCTGGGCATCGCCCACCAGCCGTTCGGCATAAAGCACGCTCGCAGCCTCGTGCATCATCCGTTTCAGGCTGGCCGTATCGGCATCAGCACTTCGCCTGTTAGCCCGCCGCACCGGCGTAATCTGCTTCTTTTCCAGCGCCCCCAGCCAGCTTGCATGCACCCTCAGGCTGTCAAATCTGGCCTGAGCCCTGTGCCATCTGGCAAGTGTATCAATCGGCGGTTCACTGGAAGCCACCCCGCACAATTTTTCAATCTGCTCTTTCAATTCCGTCGGCGAAAAGGCCACCAGCCGCGATTGCATTTCGGCTGTCTTGCCCATAAGCAAAACAGCCAGCCGCCATGCCGCCACCCGGGCATCGGCAGGTGTCAGATTCTGCAGGGATTCATGGTATCTTTCGTTGTTGTGCCGATTCACAAACTTTTCTAAAGCCGCTTGTAATTCTTCCGGGCAGTAGTAATT
>JBJTRR010000768.1:0-6097 GCA_046076185.1 bacterium
TGGCCTGTCAGGCCGGATTCATGCGATTGCCACCGATGTCTCCTCACGCACCCGTCCCGGGTTGCTTAAGAGTGTTCGCTGAGCATCAAAAAAAATAAAAATTGACGAATGTCGCCTATGTTCCTAAACGGATGCGGTTTAGACTCCGTTCATGAACTCATGGCGTGCAAGGTGCGGGAACACCCGGCAGCTTAAAGGAGCACCGATTGAACCATCGGCGACATCCGTCAATTATTCCCTCTATGCCCCATGGGATGAGGTCTTTGCAGACCTGTATCGAATCGCATACAAGAGAACAGAATTCTCTATCGACTCTCAGGGGCATGATTAGTTCGAGTTTCAAAAATTCTTCCCGGTTCTCCTGCTGATTCGTGTGATTGTGCAAGATGTGACGGCTGAAGCTCACATTTCAGTCTCAATGTCTTTGCTCTGGTCGCGTGAAATCTGGTTCAGGCCAAGCGGTGAAAACGAGCTTGGCGAGTCCATCCAGACCTTCGTACCAGGCCTGTTCACTTCATTCGGTGCCGATTCATAAGTCGTTTCATAGCAATTGTTTGAATCGTCGTCTGAATCATCGTAACCGACTTCAATCAGCCCGTCCGACTCCTCCAGCGGTGGCTTCACAGGCAGCATTGGCTCATGAAATCCGCGAAGAAATTCCGTCGGGTTGCCTGAATAGGAGCCAGCCGTCTGGCCGGGCTTCAGCAAGGGTTTCTCGGTCGGTTCCGAAGTTTCAACAGGCAATGGCGTAAACGTCTCTGTCCACCGCACAATCCGGCCGGGGTTGCCCAGAGCTTCCCGATGAATCCAGTCAGCCTCGGCCTTGGTCCAGGCATTTCGCTCGTTGATCTGCCGCAACAAATCCAGCGTTTCGCCCGCACTGATATGGCTTAAATGCCATCCGGCAGGCCGCCAGAATCGGCTGAACCGGCCAAACCGGTTTCGCAGCGTTGACTGCCCGACCAGCAGCACACCCGTATTCAGACGATGATAGCTGAGCCGGTCGCGGATGATGCGTAGTGTCTCAATCCCTTCCCTGGAAAGGTGATGCGACTCTTCAACAACAATTTCGGTGCGGTAGCCGTCCTGCCCAAGCGAAAGGAACCTCGCTTCAATTCGGGCTAGTAGCTGCTCGGGCGTGAGCTGGTTTCGAAACGGGTTCTCTTCCAAGGCAATATGTATGGCGTGCAAGAGCCCGAGACTTGTGTTTCTTGGCAGAATGGAAAGGGCGATCCAGCGAATGTATGGCTGATCTACCTTCACTGCTTCGGCAGCTTTGCGCCAGAGAAACGATTTTCCGATGCCTGATTCGCCCGTCAGCATACGCAGGCCCAGGCTGTGGTGCAGCCAGGCTTGCCTCAGGTCGTCAAAAGTCTTTGAACGGCTTGATAATATCTCATTTTCACGAGCTGGTTTCTCCCATGATTCGCAAGTGGTTTTCCGGTCGTCATCCATTACCATTTGCTCCGAAGCCGCCGACATTCTACACACCAGCGACCAACCAGCCTGATTTGGTCGATTCACCCCCTTAATATCGGACTGACATGTCTGATCACTTAATCCGGATTAACCGAAATGTCTCATGCAATCGTTAAAACCAGCACTCATATCAGGTTGCAGAGACTCAGGTCATAGGGTTCGTAATGCATTCCAGATAGCGTCAATTCCCTGTTTTGACTAATCGTTTTTGCTGAAAATACCTATCTTACACAATCGTCAGAATTTCAACGGGCAACCGGCACAAGCTGTAGTGCCTGATTTAAGGCTGCCGGGGCGGTTTCCCAGGCGGCTTCGTTAAACTTACGTTCGATGCGTTCGTCGGTATTTTTTGAAAGTTGAATGCGCGATAGGCCAATGGCGGTCTGGGCCGGGTTTCGTGGCGTACGAGCTGTGGCGGATTGAACCCAGATTTGTTCAGGTCCTTTGAAAAAAGTCATTCCGATGGTGATGATGCTAATGCGGTGCGGTGTTTCTTCAAAAGGGCGGCCGAAGGTTTCGTCGAATTTTACTTCAAGTCGATATGCCGACTGCTCTTGAAACAGTTTATCGGCCTCAGCGGAAAGGCTTTGCATGCCAATATAGCCTTTGTCGGCCAGTTGTTTTTGAATGGTCGGCAGGGTGCGGGTCGAAGCCGTTGGCAAGTCGGTAAAGACGGTGCGAATCATCGATCGATTGATTCTAACACCATGCGTGCGAGCAAGTTGTGTAACCAAAACTCGTAAGTCGTCGCCCAGTGCTGGCTGGCTCTGGCCTGATTGCCTGGCCCGGGTTTGTAGATTAACGGCTGAAGTCAGTGCCGTTGCCGCCTTTTGCCACTGGCCAGATTCAGAGGCGAATTTGAAATCAGCCCGAAACTGGTTGACAACCCGGTTGCGGGCCGCTGCCCAGGCTTCAGTGGCTGAAGCCGCAAGCGAGTTCAGGTCAGGTTCGCCAAGTGCTTCTTTTTCAAGCTCTTCGATCAATTTTAACGATTTTTCACCCGTCTGGCCTGCTGCCAGATTCAGGGTTTTCTGCCATCGGGCCTGAATCAACGATTTTCGCTGTTCTTTCACTGCCTCTTTTTTCAGGCCGGCTGCAAGGGCCATGGTTTCTGCCGATTCGCTGGCCCATGCGGCAATCACCTGATCAAGCCCGGCCAGCAGTTTCTCGTTATCGCCGCTGGCCTTGCCTGATTCAAGCGATTTCAGGGCCCGGCTCATCGCCGTGGCTGAGCGGTCGGAATGAGCCGCAGTCCACGATTGCATAAATGCAGAAGCCAGAAGTAGAAAGAAGCTGAGGACCAGCGCCGGCCCACCCCACGGAGGCATGGCTGCCAACAGTGTGACAAGCCAGCCCGGGGCTCGACGAAACCTTTTCCGAAATGCCCCGTGATCAATATCCTGATGTGTGTGCGGCACTTCCGACTCGTAGCCACAAAACGGACAATGGGCCGACCAAACCCCTTCGGGCGGTTCAAACACTGTGTCGCATTGCGGGCAATGAATCCTGATCGACATGACACCATTCGTGTTGCTGATATGGGATGGAGCGTTAGGTTCTGACTCTTCACTAACCTATTATATCTCTGAAACCTTTGCAGGATTAAGCCTATTTTCCGTTTCCCGGAATATCTTTCAGTGAATGATTGTCAATTCTTTTTAGATCTTTAAAATAATACTGATAAGATCAATTCAGGGCTGATCGTTACCCGATTGCCACAGACGCAGGAAATTCGCTTGATCGAAGTCGCTTGCCCAAGTTGTGACACGGTTTACAGCCTGAAGCCCGAGCTTGCCGGCCGGGTGGTAAAGTGTCGGGCCTGCGGGCAACCGTTTGAAATTCCGCAAATCGAGATGCCGGCAGCGATTGAGCCCGACTTTTCAGCTCAGGCCGCGACCAGGTCAAGGCTATCGCGACCATCCAGGCCTGATGTTGATGAACATGGTTTCTATCACGATTATGACGACGGCAATGAACCATCGCCTGAATCGCAAGTTAATGCGATTGAAGAAGATGAAGACGACCAACTGATGCGTGAGGCGGCCCGCCGTGGGGCCACTTATTTTGAAGAGCCACGCACCAGCCCTGTGGCAAATTTATTGCCCTCACGCCGAACGCAAAAAAGTGGCATTCCGCCGGAAATTCTATATTTGCTTGGCTTTGGAACTCTTGCCTGTCTTGTCGTCTTTGGCTTGGTGCGGTTCCTCTCAAGTTCGGCTTTTGATGCCTTTTCGCTGGGCGTTTCCAGCGATATTGCCGCTGAATTCAACCAGCCGGGCGATAAGCCGCTTGGTTCGCCCGCACCTCCTTCCGCAAAGATTGATAACACACTGCCAGTAAGAGACTTAAGCAAGCATCGCAAGCTCATGGGCGACCTGGTTGCCCAGTTTAATGCCATGGGCGATGCACTGGCCCAAGTTAATGACCAGGCTTCGGCCGAGGCACAATCGCCACGTATCGAATCAATCAGTAACGAGTTGCGACAGATTCAGGGTAGGGCACAATCCGATGGAATGTTTAACCCTAACCCTAAAGAAAACAAGATGTTGGCGAAGGAGTTCGGTAAGCCTTTGCGTAGCGCCGGCGAAAAAATCCGCGACCAGCTTCGGCGAATGCAATCAACCAGCCGATTTCCGGGTGCAATGTCGATGTCGATTGGCAGAGTGGAGGGTGGCCTGCGGCAAATGGAGCGTGAGTTTATCTCTCTGGCCGAGTTGGCCGACGGCAACAGCTATGTGGAAGTGCGGGTGGCCGGGCTCAAATCAAACGACGAACGTGGCTATATCGGCCACCTGCTGAACGATGCCATTGCGCCCGTTGAATCAAGATCGACTTCGGCGACTCTGGCCGCCGCACGTTACAGCTTCTGGCCTGTGGAACGGCCCTCGCAGGTGGCGTCCAGAATCAGTTTTGGCAAGGTTTTAAAGACGAGCGGTAAAGAAATTCTGGTGCTGGCCGACCCTATCGACCCGACACGAGTTCAGGAGTGGAAGGACAAAGTCAACGAGAAAGCTGCGCAGGCTAAGCGTGATGCCGAAGAACTTGACGCCAGACTTGCAGCATCTCGAAAAGCCGCCGAAGCTGGTCGGCCTGAAGAGCCTAAACCACCAGAGGGGGCTGATCAAATCACCACCGCTTTGTTCTATCTGGGCAGCAGCAACCTGCTGAAACGCAACGATGCCATGGGGCAACTAATGAGGGCTTCCATTCGGGGCCGGGACGATGAAATTCTTGATAAAATTGGCCCGATGATGGAAGGAAATAACCTCTTCTTTGTGCGAGATCTTGTGAAGTTGGCCCAGCGATGCGAGCCCGAAGCCCAGTTCAAGTTTTTCAAAAGTCGTCTGGCTGCCGATAGTTCGGGCTGTCGTGGTGAAGTCTTTGCTGCTTTTGGGGCCTTGAAGGATCCAAAAATCCTTCAACCGATGTTTGAAAACCTGAATGGTGGTGTTCATGACCAGGTGAAAAATGCCATTATCGCCCTTGGCCCACAGGCCGAGCCTGAAGTGATTCAGCTTCTGGGCAGTGGCGACCCCCTGCGGCGCCAGACTGCGTGCGAAATATTGGCGGAAATTGGTGGCGAAGAGACACTTAAGGCCATGCGTAAGCTCAGGCCTGATACGGTTCCCGCCGTTCGCGATGCAGCCCGGGCGGCCATGATCGCCATCAATAATCGCAATAAACTCAAAGAATAAGTTGTAAAACTTGAACCCGCAGCGTTTTATCGCTACGGGCCCTGGGTTATTTTTCGATTTTACCGAGAAATGTGCTGATCAGCGACGAATCCAGCCCAGCGGGTTCAGGCTGCTAAGAGTGTCGCGAATAACACTTCGCTGAGGGGCACGCATCACGTCGCCAGGTGCTTCCACGGCAGCGACTTCCGAAGAGTCAAAGAGCTCGTTCGAACCGGTTCGCGGGGCCGGTGTCCTGGGCCGGGGTGGCACCTCTTCAGCCGGTTTGGTGGCTGGCCTGTCAGGTGGCAAATCAAAAGGAGAGTCGCCAGCCTTCGGCAGTCTGGGTGCGGCCGGCGGTGTCACGCCAGGCTGGCCAACCCCACCGGCAGCCGGGTTCGGCCGGGCAGGTGGAGTGGCAGGCTTCGTATCAAGATTAAACGGGCTTGATTCCTGGTTCGGCAGGGGCACGGCACGTGGAATGGTGGTGCCAGGCTCGTTGTCACGATTAGCAGCACCGCCGCGCTGTGGCAAGTCGTTATCGTCACCACGGTTATCGCGGTTGGGTGGCCCGTATTCCTCATCAAGACGCTTGATCTCTTTCTGGATCTGCGCCATGAGTTCTTCTTTATTGATCAGCTCGGGGCTTGAAACGCCCCAGCCCTCGGGGAATCGCTTCCATTCGGTGGGATGATAACCGTAATAAAAGTCACGGTTCATCTTGACCATCGGCGATTCGGTGTCGCAATCGGGCCGCTGACGTCGGATCCACATGTTCGGGAAAAGCTGGGCATTGGCCGAATCCGACGCCATCAGCGCCAAGCCAATTACACCCACAACATAACGCAGCCTTGCCATAATACACCTCCTGTTTTATTCGACTGATCGCTTAAAGCGCCAGCCGCCCTCCTGATGGGCCCAGGCACTGGGGGAGTGCTCATCAGGAG